>JANWZC010000059.1 GCA_025054975.1 Raineya sp. | reverse complement strand
TCTTAAATGATATTATCAAATTTCTAACAAAAATCATTTCAAAAAATTTTTTGCAATCAAGGAAAAATGTATTTTTGCGACTGATTTTCTAATGGTTGAATTTTAAGCATACCCTAAGATTTATGAACGTACAAATCAGACCTGATGAAATCTCTGCTATTCTTAGAGAACAACTTTCCAACGTAAAAACTGAAGCAGAATTAGAAGAAGTAGGCACTGTCTTGCAGGTAGGTGATGGAGTAGCTCGCATCTATGGACTTACCAAAGTGCAAGCAGGGGAGCTTTTAGAATTTGAAAATGGTATCAAGGCTTTGGCATTGAACTTGGAAGAAGATAACGTAGGTGCCGTGCTTATGGAAGCAGGTGAGGTAAAAGAAGGTGATACCGTCAGACGTACCAGAAAGATTGCTTCTATTAGGGTAGGTGAAGCTATGCTCGGTAGAGTAGTAAATACTTTGGGCGTACCTATCGATGGCAAAGGAGATTTAGTAGGAGATTTGTATGATATGCCTTTGGAGCGTAAAGCCCCAGGGGTAATTTATCGTCAGCCTGTAAATGAACCTTTACAAACAGGTATCAAGGCTATTGACGCAATGATTCCTATTGGCAGAGGACAACGTGAGCTAATCATCGGCGACCGCCAAACAGGAAAAACTGCTATCATTATTGACACTATCATCAATCAAAGGGAGTTTTACGAAAGAGGAGAACCTGTATATTGTATCTATGTAGCTTGTGGGCAAAAGGCTTCCACAGTAGCTCAAGTTGTAAAGGCTTTGGAAGATGGGGGTGCTATGCCCTATACGATTGTAGTATCTGCTACTGCTTCCGACCCTGCTCCGATGCAGTTTTTTGCTCCTTTCACAGGTGCGGCTATCGGTGAATATTTCCGCGATACAGGACGTCCTGCTTTGGTGGTTTATGATGACCTCTCCAAGCAAGCTGTTGCTTATCGTGAGGTTTCTCTACTGCTTCGTCGTCCTCCTGGACGTGAAGCCTATCCTGGTGATATTTTCTATTTGCACTCTCGTTTGTTGGAGCGTGCCGCCAAAATTAATCCTTCTGATGAAGTGGCTCGCCAAATGAATGATTTACCTGAATCTCTGAAAGGGAAAGTAAAAGGAGGAGGTTCGCTAACGGCTTTACCTATCATTGAAACCCAAGCAGGAGACGTTTCTGCTTACATTCCTACTAATGTGATTTCCATTACAGACGGACAAATTTTCTTGGAATCTGGTCTTTTCAATGCGGGTATTCGTCCTGCTATCAACGTAGGTATTTCGGTGAGTCGGGTAGGAGGTAACGCTCAAATCAAGTCTATGAAAAAAGTAGCAGGTACGCTTAAACTTGACCAGGCTCAATTCCGTGAATTAGAGGCTTTTGCCAAGTTTGGCTCCGACTTAGACCCTGCTACTAAACTCGTTATTGAACGTGGTAGAAGAAACTTGGAAATCTTAAAACAACCACAATATTCTCCTGTACCTGTTGAAGAGCAAGTGGCTATTATTTACGTAGCTACACAAGGCTGTTTGGATAGCGTACCCGTAGAAAAAGTGAAAGAATTTGAAAAAGACTTTTTAGCCAAAATGCGAGCTGAACACAGAGATATTTTGGAAAATTTACGTAAAGGCAAATTAGAAGATGCCGATACTGCCAAAATGAAAGAAGTAGCTTTACAAATGGCTAAAAATTACTAGTGATTTTACAGAAAAAATTATCAGTTCCTCTAACCTTCCCTCTTACATAGAGGGAAGGTTAAGGAATATAGGTTTGTTATCAGCACCAATATTAACTACTAACTACTAATTACTAACTACTCGCTACTTGCCATGCCTTCATTAAAAGAGATACGCAACCGAATTGCCACCGTAAATTCTACGCAGCAGATTACCAAAGCTATGAAATTGGTGGCGGCGTCCAAGTTACGCAAAGCTCAAGAAGCCATTACGCAGATGCGACCTTATGCGAATTCGCTGAATAAAATTCTTAATAACCTTTCTGCGAATTATTCGGGAGAAATTGAAAGTCCTTACTTGCAGGAAAGACCCATAGAAAAGGTTTTGCTTGTCATCCATACTTCCGATAGAGGTTTGTGTGGCAGTTTCAATAGTAATATTCAAAAATTTGCTTACAATATTATTCAAACCGAATACGCGGCACAAGCTGCCAAAGGCAATGTACATTGCTTGTGTTTGGGCAAAAAAGGACGTGATTTCTTTGCCAAAAAAGGCTTTCATATTATTGGCGAGGAATTTACAGATATTTTTACTCGTCTTAATTTTGAAAATGTAAAGAAAATTGGTGATTATATACTCAAACTTTACGCTGAAGCCAAGTATGATAAAGTCATTCTGATTTACAATGAATTCAAAAATGTAATTACCCAAATTCTACGACAAGAAAATTTTTTACCTTTGGAAAGAAGCACTGTACAAGTTCAAAATCAGGGAGCAGATTACATTTTAGAACCTTCGGCGGAAGAAATTATTCAAGACCTTATTCCTTATTCACTGAAAGTCAAACTTTACAGAGCGATACTGGAGTCCAATGCTTCCGAACAAGGAGCTAGAATGAGTGCTATGGATAAAGCCACCGAAAATGCCAGTGAATTACTCAAACAACTCCGTTTGGAATACAATCGTTCGCGTCAGGCGGCGATTACCAAAGAAATTTTAGAAATCGTAGGTGGAGCTGAAGCCCTCAAAGAAGGCTAAAAACATAAAAGTTTTTTGGATGCTTACTCAAATTCTCACTGCAAAGCAAGTACATCAAAAAATTAGGCGATTAGCTTATCAAATCTACGAAAATCACTTTGAAGAAAGTGAAGTTGTACTTGTAGGCATTGAAAATACGGGCTTACAACTTGCCTACCTTCTACAACAAGAAATTCAAGCTATTTCGCCCTTGAAAGCAAGGCTTTGCAGTTTGAAATTAGATAAGACTTCACCTCTTTCACAACCTATTCAAATATCTGAAGACGTTGCTAATTTAGCACACAAAAGTCTCATCCTTATAGATGATGTGCTAAATAGTGGAAAAACTATGTTTTATGCTTTCAAGCCTTTCTTTGAAATTCCTATTAAAAGGTTACAAACTTTGGTTTTGGTAAATAGGGACAATAAACTTTTCCCTATCAATCCTGATTATGTAGGGTATTCGCTGGCTACTACTTTACAAAATCACGTAAGTGTAGTTTTAGATGAAGAAAGTAAATTAGGCGTATATTTGAGATAAAAAAGGTTAGTAAATACTAACCTTTGATTTGAGCTATTAGGAAGCCCTACGCCATACATTATGATGCGAAATCCTACCATACTCTTTCAGAATTTCATCAATTTGTTCGGGAGTTGCTCCCAAACTGCTGAAAATACTTTTTAATTTTTGAGTGGTCTCCTCAAACAAATTATGCCATTTAGCTGAAAAAGGGTCATTTTCAGTTACCTTCAAGAAAGGTAAATTCACTTCTTGCAAAAGAGCTATTTTTAATAGTTGTACTTTGGTTTTATGCCCTACTTTCTCTTCAGGAACATGCTTTTGAAAGCTCCAAAGCAAATTTTCAATGTCATCCATGCTGAGATTCATAGGCGTAAAAAGTTTTAGCTGTGAATAATTGAATATAAAATAGCGTTCTTTGTTTCAGTTTTGTTCCTCTATCTTATTTACGAAAATTGAAAATAAAAAAGTTACACTTATGTAAGTTTTGGTAAAATAAAAATTGGTTCAAAGTATTTTTTTGCTTAAAAAAAGAAGTTCTTTCTAAAAAAACTTTTCAAAAATCTTGTAATAATTTAGCACTTTTGTATCAAATTTCTTGCCAAATTTTTCTTCTTGAAAGATTGCTGGAAAAAACTTGTCAAGGATTTTTTGAAAAATATAAAAAATTTGTTGTTGAATGAATTGTTTTTATAGAAAAAACGTCGGAATATCTCAAACTTCTCTTTGAGATTAAAGCTAAATTATTTAATTATAGCTTTTACAAGGCTTTTGATAATTTTGCCACAAGTTCTTTATAAAAATTTTAACTTTAAGCAAAAAAATAAGTCTTATTTTTCGGAGTTTTATGAAAATAGGTCTTTTTTTCGGCTCATTTAATCCTATTCATATAGGGCATTTGATTATTGCCAATACTATGGTAGAACATACTGATTTACAAGAAGTTTGGTTTGTTATTTCGCCTCACAACCCACACAAAAAAAAGGAAAGTCTTTTACACGCCTTTGACCGCTACGATATGGTAGAAAAAGCTATTTACGATAATCCTCGTCTGCGTGCCTGCGATATTGAATTTCACCTACCTCAACCCAGCTATACTATTCATACACTTACACACCTACAAGAAAAACACCCCCAAAAACAATTTTGCTTGATAATAGGCAGTGATAATTTGGTGAATTTCAAGAATTGGAAAAACTATGAAAAAATTTTGGAATATTATGAATTGTATGTATATCCTCGCCCTCAAACGCCCGCTACCGAATTTGATACACACCCCAAAGTCCGATGGGTAAAAGCTCCACTGATGGATATTTCGGCAACTTATTTGCGAGAGTGTATCCGTGAAGGCAAATCTATTCGTTATCTTGTTCCCGAAGCCGTTGAAGAACTTATCAAACGTAAAAGATTTTATCAATGAATTTGCAACAATTAGAATACATTTTGGCAGTAGATAAATTCAAAAGTTTCAGCAAAGCCGCCAACTACTGCAATGTAACCCAAGCCACGCTCAGTGCAATGGTCAAAAAGTTAGAAGAAGAATTGAACGTAGTGCTTTTTGATAGAAAATCGCAACCTATTATCACCACCGAAATAGGCAAAGAAATCCTTGCAGAAGCCCAAAAAGTGCTACTACATACCGACAAAATTCTAGATATCGCCCAGAAAGATAAAAAACAACTGTCAGGCAAAGCAAAAATAGGTATCATTCCTACCATTGCAGGTACACTTTTACCTAAAATCTTAAATCCTGTTTTGCAAAAACTGCCTAACCTTATTTTGGAAATCAAAGAATACACCACCGAAAATATCATTCGCAAACTCAGAGAAGGAAGTTTGGATATGGGTATTTTAGCCACTCCGCTCAACCTAACAGATATTGAGGAGGAAATTTTATTTTACGAAATGCTTGTGATTTATGGCAAAACGCAAAATGAAAGAGAATACTTGGTTTCTACGGAATTAGAAAACGAAAGATTTTGGCTTTTGGAAGAAGGTAACTGCTTACGAAATCAATCTATGGAACTTTGTAAATTGCAAAAATCAGAGTATTTGCCGAAAAATCTCTTTTTTGAAGCAAGTTCTTTTGATACTCTGCTCAACATGGTAGATGAACTCGGTGGTCTTACGCTTATTCCTGAACTTTATTACCAAAATTTACCCGAAAATCGCAAGCAAAAAACAGCTTTTTTCCAAAAACCTATTCCTGTACGCGAAGTGAGTTTAGTATATTATCGTCCTTTTGCTAAAATTGGTACTATTCAAAAACTTGCTGAAATTATCAGGAACACTATTAGTCCTTTACTTATGAGCAGTCAGTATCATAAACAAGACTTAATCATTTTGCCTGTGTAAGCAATTTTTTGGGAATATCACGTTCCCATTTTCGGCAAGTAGTGCCTTCACAACGGATGATTGTCCAATTATTTTGCAAAGCCATAGCCAGCAAACGCTTACGTAACTTGCGAGGATAAAAAATTTTACGTGAAATCTTAGAACGCTTGTAAGATTTCATAATTCCCATTTGAGCCAGTACATCATAAGTTGCCGCCGCACACCTCATGCCGAAAAAAGCATAATCATAAGGAATTTCTTGGAGATATTTTTGAGCTACTTGTTCAAAAATGGCTTTTTGCTCTGCTGTAATGGGAATAAAAATAATAGCTTTTTTCATTTGGTCGCTATTGCTACCCAGAATAGAGTAAAACTCTTTGGCATTAGAAAGCAGAAAGGTACTATGTTTGCGTTTTTTACTCGGGAAAATGTGAAATTTACCTTTTCGAGTAAAATTGAGAATTTGATTGCTATCCAAGCCCAGTCCTACGTGTCCGCCCAAGATACCTCCAAACCAACGTTTTTCTGTTTTTTTGAACTTTTTAGCGGGTTTAGAACCGTATAAAAAATGTACCTGCAAGTAAATTTCTTCTGGATTTTCTTGTGCAAAAACCGAGGAAATCCCCAAAGATAGAATAAGAAGAAGAACTTTGTTCATAGTTCACAAGAAAGATTTCCCGAAAGATAGGTACTTTCGGGAAATTTTACAACTAATAAACGTGTTGCCCTCCGTTGATAGAGTAATTGGCTCCTGTAATGAAACTTGCTTTTTCTGAGGCAAGGAAGGAAACCAAATAAGCAATTTCTTCTGTACCTCCGAGCCTACCGACAGGAATTTGAGCAATGATTTGATTGCGTATATCTTCGCGAACAGCCATTACCATATCCGTAGCAATGTAGCCTGGTGAAATAGTATTGACAGTAATACCTTTGGAAGCCACTTCCATAGCGAGTGTTTTGGTAAAGCCGTGCATACCTGCTTTTGCAGCAGAGTAATTAGCCTGTCCGAATTGTCCTCTTTGTCCATTTACAGAAGAGATATTGATAATTCTACCATAACCACGCTCACGCATACCTTCAATCACGTGACGAGTGCAGTTGAAAACACTGTATAAGTTGGTTTTTAGCACTGCGTCCCAATCTTCATAGGTCATTTTGTGGAAAGGCTTATCACGCGTAATACCTGCATTATTGACAAGTATATCAATGGGACCAATTTCTGCCTCTATTTTTTTAATCATCTCACCGCAAGAATTAAAGTCACTTACATCGGCATAGAAGCAGTCAAATTCAAAGCCTTCGGCTTTCATTTTTTCTTGCCAACTTTTGAGCTTATCGGGGTTGCGGTAATGAGCGGCTACACGATAACCATCTTTTTGCAGTTGTTGGCACATAGCCGTTCCTAAACCGCCTGTTGCTCCTGTAACAAGTGCTACACGTTTTCCGTTTTTATCCATAATAGTAAAAGTTTAAGTTGCGTTTGGCTACAAAACTAATCATATAGTCTAATTTTCCAAGAATTTTTTGCATTTTTTTAGGAAAAAAAATCAACCTCTGCCACAAATGTTTTTATAAATACAAAATTCACAGACAGCAAGATTATCTGTTTTTTGAAAAGGAATATCCTTATCTAAAATTTTACGAACGACCTGCGTCAGCCAATTTTCTGTTTTTTCGTAGAACCATTGTCTATCATTGAGTTTAAGTTCTTCAATGATAGCTGTTTGGTTTTTGTTTTTATCTTTCTCTTTTTTGGGAGGTGAGTGAAGAGCTAAAAGCTCTTTGGTAGGATTGCGAAGGCTGTAAATACCTGCTTCTACAAAATAGTCTCGGTAGTTTTTCCATTGAGGATTGTTTTCTAAATTTTTGAAAAGCAGATACTTGTAAATCCATAATTGTCTGATTTTTCCCATATCGGGGCTATCGGCAATAACGAGCAAATCGTTGTAATCTACTTTTACGTCATTTTTTTCAACTTTTCCTGTTTTGTAGTCAATAATTCGTAAGATACCGCCAGTTTTATCTACTCTATCTACAATGCCTCGCAAACGCACTTGCAATTCAGTGCCATTGTGCCTGAAATGAAAAATAGCAGGCTCAACGCGTAAAAGTTCGTGTTTGTTTTCTAAACTCAAAATTTCAAAGACAGGATTTTCCTCTAATTGTTGGTCATCACTCTCTAATTCAGCGATTTGTTTTTCTAAAAACTTTTCTACATACAAAATCGCCACTTCTTGGGCAATGAGATTATTGCCAATAATGGCTTCTTGCGTGTAAAGGTGTGCTGTGTCTTTGAATTTTTGTTTTACTCTTTCAGGGACTTGTGGCAAAACCTTGCGTAAATCTTTTGCCGAAACTCTATGGTTCTCACCAACTTCAAAGAAAATATCTTCCAAAACGTGATGTACAATACTTCCGAGTGTATCAGCTTCAATTTCATCGCGAACCTCTTTGGCTTCTTTGATTCCTGCTACATAGTTGAAATAATATTGCAAAGAGCAACGAATGAAAGAATCAATCGCCGTAGGAGAGAGTTGTGTTTGCAGTTTTTCTTGTATGATTTTGAGAATCTCCTCATTTTTTTCAATAACAAGGTCATCGTGTTGTTTTTTGGGTATTGCAGGAAAAGATACATTTGTTTTATGTACTGAAATTTTAGGATTTTTCTGTGCTAAATCATATTCTAACTGCCACGCATAACGACTCACTTCACTATTGCCCACCACCGAAATATTTTTAGAAGTGCAATAAATCAAGGCAACCTTTTCAGCTCTCTGCAAAAGGCGATAAAAATAATAACTGTGCATTGCCTCGTAATCTTCGTAAGTGGGCAAATCAAAATGTTTGGCTATATCATACGGAATAAGAGATTTGTTTTTCTGCACCGTAGGAAAAGTACCTTCGTTAGCGGCAACTACAATCACTTGCTCAAAATCCAGCGTACGTGTTTCCAACACTCCCATAATTTGCAAGCGATTATCTACACTACTTTCAAAGGGTATGCGTTCGTCGCGTACGAGCTGAAACAAAAAATTCCTGAAAGTACGAAAATCAATATTAAAATTGCGTTTTTTGAGGATTTTACGCATTCTTGAAAAAATCCGCCTGAACTTTTTGATGTAAAACTGCTCTAAATCGTCTTGTAGGTTTTCAAAAATTCTCTCAAAAAATAGCACAATCCGCTCAAAATGACGCAAAATAGAAGGTACTTTTTGCAAATTCCAAGAAGTGAAAAGTAACGTAAAAAGTATCTGCATTTGTGCATAAAAAGGTTGCAGACTTGCTTTTACAGCTTCATTGGGTTCGTTTTTGAGCAGAGTCTCGGGCAATTTCTTCAATTCCCACGATTTGTTCAGAACTTTATTATATTGCACCAAATACCTACGAGCCGAACGTAAAAAACTCTGATGTGCAGGCAGTTGATATTTTTGTAACAAAACTTGCTCTAATTTGCGAATAAATGGGTGCGTTAAGATTTTGGCAACATTGCTGTAATTATACACGAAAGTGTGTTTTTCTACCAAGTTACCATCTTTGTTTTTAGCTTTCCATTTGTGTTCTTTTCGGGTTTGTTGGAGTTCAAACAACAAGGCTATCAAATTAAAAAGGGTTGATTTTTGCAAACTTAACCCCAAAGTTATGTTGTAATTTTTCTCTGAAATAGCATGCAATAGTGGTAAAAGCATATTTTCGTCGGGCATTACAATCACGGTACGCTTGCGAGAGCGAGTTTCTTTGTCCCAACGATTTAGTATATTTTGAGCAACTTGTGCTTGCAGGCTGTAACTACCTGTGGCGATAATTTCAACTTTTTTCGGTTGCGAAAGCAGTAGATTTTCTTGCCAAAGCCAATTTTGCCATTTTTGTTTATAGCGTTTAAGCCACTTGCCTGCCTGATTTTCACCTTTATGTTCCATGTAGAAGTCATCTGTATCCCAAAGCAAAGTGGCTTTTTGCATAGCAAGGAGTTGGTCTATGATTTTCTCTTCGGCTCGGCTGAATGCATTGAAACCTACAAAATAATAATGTTCATAGCCATTTTTGAGCCAAAGTTGTATATTTTCGGCTAACTTGCGATAAACCATTCCTAAATACGCTAAATTCTGCTCTTCCAAATTTTGCTTAAATTGCTTGTAGATTTCGTAAAGTTTATCCCAAAACTCAAAGTAATATTTGAGCTTATCCTGAACGTACTTCTTGCGAGTTTCTTCTAATTCCCACTCCTTGATACGCTCAATATCAGCTAAATTTTGAAAAAGTTGTTGAGCATCTACGAGGTTTTGGTCAATGAGGTTAAAGTCTTTGAGCAAAATAGGTAGCCAAGAAAGCAAATTATCACTGGGCTGTTGAGATTGTACAGGTTTTTGCAATATTTCATAAGCTGTTTTTTGCAGAAGTAAAAGTTGTTCAATCAAGTCACTTTTTTCATAGTTTCGGCTCACAAAATCCTCGATAGGATAAACAGTAGGCATTTGTTCATTGGGGATTTTTCGCCTCCGAAACTCCAAACGTAAAGAACGCATAGCACGCCTTGAAGGCACTAACACACAAATATTTACTAAATCTCGGTGATTTTCAAGCAGATATTCGCAGGTTTTTTCTAAAAAAGTCATAGAGAATGGATTTTACGTGGGGCTTGCGTTGCAAAATAGCAAAAACTCCTTGAAATGAAAAATATTTGCACTTCTTATGAATCAACTCTTTTCCTGCTCAAATTATCCTTTGAAAATATATGTGAGTTTGGCTTCTCCAAATCTTGGATAAGTACAATATAAATTCAATCGTTTTTGTAATTACCCTAAACATTTTTATAAACAATTATATATCAAGGACTTAATTAACAACTTACGTTCAAAATAGCATTTTTTAACCTCACCCCCTTGCCCCCTCTCCAAAGGAGAGGGGGACTCACTTAACCACCAAACCATCAATTTACTAACTTGAATTATGTAGGCAAATCTTGGATAAGTACAATAAAACTCAATCATTTTCAATTAACCTAAAACATTTTTTACAAATAATTGCATATCAATAGTTTAACTAATAACTCACGTTGAATAACAAATAATGCAAATAAACACATAATTTCAATGATAAGGAGGATAGCACGCTTAAAAATTCTTAATGATACAACTTTCTGAAAATGGCTCTAAAATAGCTACTTACTGACAAGCATCTAATGGAGAAATCGTAATATTTGTTACTTTGCTTTTACTTATAGTTCTTTTTGCTCATTATCTTTGCTTAAAAATCGTTTTTGAGCAAAGAGAATTAAATTCAAGCGAAAAATCATCCACAGATACAAAAATTTCTACTAATTTTGAGGGGGTTATTGTGATATAGGTTATGGTTAAATATTTGAAAAGTACAATCCAAATTGTTTTCAATGCAAACCGAAATAATGAAATAACCCAATCATAGGCAAGGATACTTTCATTAGCGTTCTAATTTTGATGAACAACTTAAACAACTATGCTTTATTATCTTTTTGATTATCTTGACCGCGAGTTTGATTTTATTGGTGCAGGCGTATTTCAATATATTTCTTTTCGGGCGGGTGCCGCTACTTTTCTCTCTTTGCTGATTAGCACTATCTATGGCAAAAGAATTATTCTCTTCTTGCGTAAAAAGCAAATCGGTGAAGGCATCCGAGATTTAGGTTTAAGCGGACAAATGGAAAAAAAAGGAACTCCTACTATGGGTGGTATCATTATCATTCTTTCCATTGTCATTCCGACCTTGCTTTTTGCAAAATTAGATAACATTTATGTTATTTTGCTTTTAGTTACACTTCTGGGACTGGGCTTTATTGGCTTTCTGGATGATTACTTAAAAATTGCGAGAAAAAACAAAGAAGGACTTTCAGGTAAATTCAAAATTGTGGGACAAGTAGGCATTGGGTTGGTAGTGGGTATTACGCTTTATTACAACAGCAATGTAGTAATACAAGAAAAAGTTGCTCTAGGGCAAGAAAGTAGAATTGTAGAACTTCAAAAAACAGAAAAAAATGTCAAAGTAGATACTATTCGGCGAAAAAATGAAAAACCTTATTACGCTGTTTCCTACAAATCTACTAAAACTAATGTACCCTTTTTCAAAAATAATGAATTTGACTACAACGTCCTCAACATTTTAGAGGCAAATTGGTTAGAAGCCTTGATTTACGTAGGAATGGTTATTTTCATTATTACGGCAGTTTCTAACGGAGCAAACATAACAGACGGCATAGACGGACTTGCCGCAGGTACTTCGGGCATTATCGGACTTACTTTGGCTATTTTTGCATATCTTTCGGGAAATCTCATCTTTGCCGACTATCTCAATATCCTTTACATTCCGCACATGGGCGAAGTAGTGATTTTTGCAACTGCTTTCGCAGGGGCTTGTGCAGGATTTTTGTGGTACAATGCTTACCCTGCACAAGTATTTATGGGCGATACAGGTAGTTTGGCTTTGGGAGGTGTAATTGCAGTACTGGCTATTGCGGTGCGTAAAGAATTGATGATTCCTGTACTATGTGGAATTTTTTTTGCAGAAAACCTATCTGTGATTTTACAGGTTGCATATTTCAAGTATCAGAAACGTAAAAGAGGCTTGGAATATGCACAAAAGCATCGTCTTTTTCTGATGGCTCCGCTTCATCATCATTACCAAAAGAAAGGTTACCACGAAACAAAAATTGTAGTTCGTTTCTGGATTGTAGGCATTTTACTGGCTATTGTGTGTCTTGTAACCTTAAAATTGCGTTAGCAGGAAGTGCCGCTAATATTGTCCTGTACGCAAAAGCACAAGCGTACAAGCATGCAAACATTCAATTCCTGCATTTTGAGCAAGGCTTTCAAGTTCGTTATTTTCTGTGTTTGGGTTGAAAATCAAGCGTTTGGGGTGAGTTTGCAAAATATAATCGTACCATTCGGCTTGATTAGCTTTGCCTACGTATAACGTAATGGTATGAATGTCTTTGAAAATCAATGTTTTGTCTTGAATAATATTTTGTCCGCAAACTACTCCTTTCTTAATACCCACCAAAACAATCGGATGCCCTTTCTGTGAAAGCATTTGAGCCGCTAAATACGCATAACGTTCAGGATTAGGAGTAGCTCCAAGAATGAGAGTTTTTTTCGTTTCTACAATCATTTTCCAAGTAATTTTTCTGCAATTTCTTTGCCTGTTTGTGCCGCACCTTCCATAAAACCCTGCCAATCAGCAATATGTTCGCCTGCGAAAAAAATGTTCTTGAAAGGCTGTGCCAATACATTTCTAATACCAAACCATTGCCCCAATTGATACAAGGCATAAGCCCCTTGCGTGTAGGCATCGCTTCCCCAATAATAACCTACAATATCTTCAATTAAAGGTTCAACATTTCCGAAGAGCGGCTCCAAAGTTTGAACAACTATTTTTTTACGAGTTTCTTTGTTTTGTCTTGCAAGACTATAGGCTTTATCGCCAATTGTGTAAAAATGTAAAATTCCTTGCCTACTAGGCTGATTTTGTGTAGTATGGAAAACAAAATGCCCTTCTAAATCGGTACAAAGAGCAAAATTATCTTTCTGCCAAAATCGCTCTCGGAAAAGCACCGCCATTTTAATAATGCGAGCATATTGCAGTTGCTCAAGAGCTAATTTTTTATTTTCGGGCAAATCAGGTTCAAACTGCACTTGCGAAAGAGCATACGTAGGTAAAGTACAAATAACTTTGTCGGCTTGATATGTAGAGTCGTCTCCGCAAGTTACCTGCACTTTTTTGCCTTCTTGGCGAATGGTTTTTACCTTTTTTCCTGTGAGAATGTTGCTATTACCTATTTTTTGGGCAAGTGCTTTGACGAAATTTTCATTGCCTCCTTGAATTTTGTAATCCATTTCATTATACTCGCTGGAATTTGCGTATTCTGAAAGAGCATCAAAGGCAGAAATAAAACGGATACTTTCGCCAAAATCTGTACTATCGTTCAATTCTCGGCAGGCAAGGTCAATTTCAGAAAAACCATTATTGATTAGAAAACGCCACCAACTAATTTGGTCAAGTTTGCGTTGTTGTTTTTCAGACATTTTGAGAAAGTCAGCAAAAAATTTTTGAAGTTTGCTATTCAACTCTTTGGAAAAAGGTGGATTTTCAGCTTTGTAAAACTTATTTCCCAAAAGCCAGTCAATCTGAAATTGATGTTTGACTAACGTCAAGCCTAATTCCTGACAAAGACCTTTCATTACGTTGTGCGACTCACCTACCCATTCTGCTCCGAGTTCGGTGTGTAATTGCGTATTTTGCGGAAAAGAATAAGTAAAAATACGTCCTCCTATGCGTGTGCGAGCCTCTAAAACTTTTACCGAAACATTTTGTTTGCTCAATGTATAAGCGGCAGTAAGTCCTGCAATGCCTGCACCCAAAATAAGTACTTGCTCGCCTTTTCTGAGTGGCTCAAAATCGTTCCATTCAGGCAGGTGCATTAGGTAGGCTGAGGTAGCGAGTAGAGAGGTTTTTTTAAGAAAATCACGTCTTTGCATATATTCTAAAATGGCTTGGCTTCTTGCCATTCTTTGGTATCAGTGTTGGTATAATTGTAAGACTGGTCAATGACGTTTTTGTAGTAAAACATTCCCTTTTGCTTCATAACCGCAA
>JANWZC010000058.1 GCA_025054975.1 Raineya sp. | reverse complement strand
AGTTTTGAAAAATATTATACTTTTCTACCCTGAACGCATTTACAATCGTATCTATGTTGTTTCTGCCTATTCAGGAGTAACTAACTGGCTTCTGGAAAATAAAAAGACTCAAGAACCAGGTGTCTATCATTATTTTACGGCTCAAAAAGATTACTCCCAAAAGTTACAGGAATTGTGCTTACGACTACAAAAAATCAATGAAGGCTATCAAAATTTAGGTTTAGATGTAAGCAAAGCAAATGCCTTTATCCAACAACGTATCAGCGATGCTCAAAAATATTTAGAAAGTTTGGCAGATGTCTTAGCATCGGGGTATTTGCCTCAAGAAAATATCTTTCAAGCAGCACGCGAAATTTTAGCCTCCATAGGTGAAAGCCATGCTGCCTTTAACTCGGTGAATATTTTGCAAAATAAAGGCTATAATGCCACCCTTGTAGATTTAAGTGGTTTTCACGACTCCGAACCACTCACTATTGACCAACGCATACGAAAATATCTTACAGGCATAGACTTCAAAACAACTATTTGTATCGTTACAGGTTATGCCAAAGGGGTTGAGGGCATTATGCGAGAATTTGATAGAGGATATTCAGAAGTAACTTTTAGTAAAATAGCCGTTTTAGTAAAAGCCGATGAAGCTATCATTCACAAAGAATATCATCTTTCTTCGGCAGATCCTGCGATTGTAGGAGTGGAAAACTGCTCTCCCGTAGGAATGACTAACTACGATGTCGCTGACCAACTCGCTGATGTGGGCATGGAGGCTATTCACCCCAAAGCCTCCAAACCCTTAGAAATGAATGGTATTAACTTACGTATCAAGAATACCTTTGAACCCGCTCACGAAGGCACTTTGATTACCAAAAATTATGTCTCACCTGAAAGTCGTGTGGAGATTATTACTGGTACAGATAAAGTAGTAATTTTAGACATTCACGACCCACTTATGGTAGGGTCGGTGGGCTATGATTTGGGCATTATGCAAGAACTTGGAAAACATAAAGTAAGTTATATTTTCAAAACTACCAGTGCCAATAGTATCTCTATGGTGATTTGGGAAAAAGATGCGAAAAAAACACTTTTAGAGGCATTGCGTAGTAAATACGAAGCTGTAACTTTGCAAGAAGTGGCTTTGCTGTGTTTGGTAGGAACAAATATTCATCAACCTGGCATTTTGGCACGTACCGCTCAAGTTCTTGCTGAAAATAACATCAATATTTTAAGTGTGGGCTGTGCCTTGAGACAGGTGAATATTCAGCTTGTTATAGAAAGGAAACATTTCAAAACTGCGATTTGTTTGCTTAATCAATGTTTTGCTACGCCAAAAGTTGCCTCTTTGAGGTAAAAATGCTTATTAGGAAATTTGCTCAATTCTTTTGCCATTTTTCAAAAACTACTCAGATAACTTCATAGTAATTTTCTAAAAAAGTAAAAAACTACCTAAGTAAGTTCTTGTTTGGTTACTTACTTAGGTAGTTTAGAATCTTTTGTTCGGATTGCCTTCAGGATTTCACGAAAGTAAAAGTAATGTAGAGAACATGCTTATCAGCGACCAATTCTACGTTGGAGTGAGTTTCCTTAATTTGCCAGCCACTTTTAAGCATATCTTCTACCTCTTTGAAATCCACAGCAGTTGTTTGGGTTAGATTTACAGCTTTGTTGATGACCTTGGTTTCCATAAGATTGTAAAGTACGTTTGCTTAATAACATAATTTTGAGCAAAAATAGTCTTTTTCAGGCGAAAAATTTTTTGAAGTAAGAAAAAAAGCAATTTTATCCATGTTGTTGGGCATCTACCACCGCGATAGCAACTACATTAACAATCTCACTCACCGAACAACCCAATTGTAAGATATGTACAGGCTTATTCATCCCTAAAAGAATAGGACCAATCGTATCACAATTTCCGACTTCTTGCAGCAGATTAAATGCAATATTTCCTGATGAAATACCTGGAAAAATAATTGTATTACATTCTTTTTCTGCTAAAATGCTGAAAGGATATACCTCTTTAAGAAAATCAGGATTGAGAGCTATATGTGGCTGAATTTCACCATCAATCACTAAATCAGGATAACGTTTTTTGCAAATAGCAAGCACTTCTTGCATTTTACTGGGAATTTCGCCTTGTGCCGCACCAAAATTAGAATAAGCCCCCAAGGCAATATGTGGCTCAAAACCAAAAAATTCAACGCCTCTTTTTACTAAACCCACAATTTCTACAAGTTCTTCAGTAGTAGGACGCTCATTAACAGCAACATCTGCGAAAAACAAAGTTCTACCTTTATTGATAACAATGCCCATACCTGCTACAAGTTCATTAGCTCTGCCACCAATAACACGCAAAGCAGGACGCACTGCCTTGACAAAATCTCGGCTCATTCCTGAAATAAAAGCATCGGCTTCTCCGATTTCTACAAGCATAGACCCAAAATAATGCCGCTCACGCATAAGTTTCTGAGCTTCATAGCGAGTCATACCTTTGCGTTGGCGTTTTTGATACATTCTTTCAGCAAAATCCAAAATTCTATCTTCGTGTTCAAGAGGGTCTATGATTGTAAAATTATGCAGCTCTACGGAATATTTTTCGGCAACAGCCTCAATTTGTTTTTTATTACCTAACAAAATAGGAAGAGCAATACCTTCATCGGCTACAATACGAGCGGCTTTGAGAACCTTGTGGTGGTCTCCTTCAGCAAAGACTACTTTTTTAGGGTTCATCTTGGCTTTCTGAATGATGCCATTCATTAATTTTTGGTCAATGCCTAATTTTTCAGAAAGTTGTTGTTTGTAAGTTTCCCAATCAGTGATAGGTTGGCGAGCTACTCCAGAGTCCATAGCGGCTTTGGCAACCGCAGGAGCAATCGTAGTAATCAAACGTGGGTCTATGGGTTTGGGTAAAATATAGTCTTTGCCAAATTTGAGGTCATTTTTATTGTAGGCTTTTTTTACTATTTCAGGAACAGGCTGTTTAGCGAGTTCAGCGATGGCATACACCGCTGCCAATTTCATTTCTTCATTGATTTTGGTAGCTCTTACATCTAAGGCTCCTCGGAAAATATAAGGAAAGCCCAGTACATTATTGACTTGATTGGGGTG
Organism: Raineya sp.; assembly: GCA_025054975.1. Lineage (GTDB taxonomy): Bacteria > Bacteroidota > Bacteroidia > Cytophagales > Thermonemataceae > Raineya. Next base: position 11,127 of record JANWZC010000058.1, on the reverse strand, counting down.
GTCGGAGCGTCCTGTTGCCATAATAACATCGGGACGAGTCTTGATAGCCAAATCATAAGCTATTTCGGGGTCGGGATTCGCACAGGCAAATACAATGGGTTTTTCTGCCATAGAAAGCAACATTTCAGGAGTTACGACATTGCCCTTAGAAAGCCCCAAAAACACATCAGCACCTTTCATAGCCTCTTCCAAAGTGTGTATATCTCGTTCTGTTGCAAATTCAGCTTTGATGGGGTCTAATCCTTCTCTATCTTTACGTATCACTCCTTTGCTATCAAGCATTACAATATTTTCTTTTTTTACGCCTATTGCCACGTATAATTTGGTACAAGAAATTGCTGAGGCTCCTGCTCCATTTACTACCACTTTAATTTCTGAAAGTTTTTTACCTACTAATTCTACTGCCCCAAGCAATGCCGCCGCCGTAACAATAGCCGTGCCGTGCTGGTCGTCATGCATGATAGGGATATTCATTTCTTCTCGCAAGCGAGTTTCTATTTCAAAGCATTCAGGGGCTTTAATGTCTTCTAAATTGATACCTCCAAAAGTTGGTTCAAGCGACTTGACAATCTCAATGAATTTCTTTGGGTCTTTCTCGTTGATTTCAATATCAAAGACATCTATTCCTGCAAACTTTTTGAAAAGAACTCCCTTGCCTTCCATAACAGGTTTAGAGGCTTCTGCTCCAATATCTCCCAGTCCTAAAACAGCCGTGCCATTGGAAATCACGGCTACTAAATTGCCTTTGGCAGTGTATTTATACACTTCCTCTACCTTTGCGGCAATCTCTTTGCAAGGTTCAGCGACTCCCGGCGAATAAGCCAGAGCTAAATCAATTTGTGAAATAAGCGGTTTAGTAGGTATCACTTCAATCTTGCCCGGTTTCCCCTTGGCATGATAGTCCAGGGCATCTTCACGGCGAACTTTGATAGACATATTTTCAGTAAGTTTTAGTATTTTCCTTTGCCAAACTACAAAAAGACTCAAAAAAACCAAAATTTTTCTTGGGTTTTTACAATTTTTCTACTATACAAATCTTTTTTCAGCCTAAAAAATCAAAAATCACTTGAAAACCTTTACTGATCTGCAAGAGTTTTTTAATCAGAAGGTCAAACTTTTATCTTCTAAAAAAATTTTTCATTCCACAAAAAAATTACGGAGTAAGCTATTTGATTTGTGGAGTATTTCAAAAATTAGATTATGAAAAAAGCACAAAACTCCTCCTACGAAGCCAAATTAAGTTATGCTTTTGAAAGCATTGTACGAAAGCATAAAGAAAAATTTGGCAAATATTTTGCAATCGCCTACTTAGAGAATGGAAATGAAAATGATTTGATGAGAAAATCTCATTGCAATGATTGGAATAGCCAAATAGAGCTAATACAGCAGCTTAGTGATAAGATAAGTCAAATACAGAAAAAATAAACATTGTAACTTAAAAAACTCTGATTATGAGAACTTTACAAAATCGTCTTGCTGCTGTACCGCAAAGACCTCCGCAAAAGGCAAAAATCCGAGAAACTACTCAACAACCCCCTAAAAAATACAAAGAGCGTAACAAAATACGAGTAGATTAAACACATTGCAACTTAATTCAGTATAATTCTGGAGAGATACAAAATGGTAAGTTCAGCAAGAGTAATGAGGAGTTTTCTACGCAAAATAAAACATAAACCTAATTAGCAGCACTATCGTAACGTTAAAAGCAATAACTATCTAAAATTTCAATAAACTTGATTCCCAATGCATTAATCTTTTGGTCATTAGCGTATTTCGGCTATATATTTTCCAAAAGAGGCTAATGCAGATGCCATCTTACTCCTAAAAATCCTCTTATACCTTGCAAGGGTGCAAAGCCATAAGCTGTATCAAAAGTTTCGCTGAACGGATTTTGAGGATTAAACAAAGGGTTTTGAGGTACAAAATTGAGTAAATTCTTCAAGCCTGCATAAACTTGCCATTTTTCTTTTATAGAGGTGGTTACTTGCAAATTCTGAATACTATACCAAGGGGATTTTTCAGGGCGAAAATCATTTTCCACTACTACCAATGGCATAGGGCTATACAAGTTACCTGTCCAGTCTATAGTAGTACGAATTTTAGCAAAAGTGTAGCTTATACTCCAAGTAGCTGAAAATGGCGAAACTAAAACCTGCTCTTTTCTTTCTTGCTCTTGCACAAAAGATTGTAACAGCGTAAAGCCTACATTACAACGCAAGCCTTGCGAGCCTTGAAAGTTCAGATTGCTACCCCACCCACGTACTACTGAATAACCTTGTAGATTGTCATAGATAATCTTGTTATCATCAAGGTCATAGTTAGGTAAAATGCGATTAGTAAAGTAAGTGTAAAAAAGGTTATTTTCCCAGGTAAGCAAATTTTGTCCTAATAGGAAAGTTTTTTCATAACTTACATTGATATTCCAAGATTCTTCAGGTTTCAGCTGACTGACAATCACTACTTGTCTGGCACCTGTGAGAGCGGCATGGTCTTCGGTGAAAAGATTTACTATGCGAAATCCCTTGCCTACATTCAAACGTAAAATATTATCCTCGTTAGCAGTAAATTTGTAAGCTAGGCGAGGTGTAAAAATATTCCCATGAGCTGAATTGTAATCATAGCGTAAGCCCAACAAGAGCGAATGCTTGCTATGTAGTAGCATTTCATTTTGCAAAAAAATACTTGGCAAATAAATACGCGAAGGCTGATTGTTGTTGCCGTCGGCAGAAGCAGTTGCAGGTGAGTTGTCATCATAGAAAGTGTAGCGAAACGCCGTACCTGCAAGAAAATTATTATGTTTGCCAAGTTGCTTTTCCCAAAGCATTTGAGCAAAAGCTATGTTTTGCGTAGCCTGATAAGATGTAATTCCGTAGAAAGCGTCTTGTCTGTGATAATTAAAAGAATATTGGAGAGATATTTTTTCTTGGATAGGCAAGTCATATCTTCCCAGTACCTCAAAGCGTTTGGTGAAAATACTTTCGCCATAAATCTGTTCAGACCCTCTTATAGCCTCATTAAATTGCATTTCACCGCCCAAGCGGTTTTCATAGATGTATCGCCAAGCCCAAGAGGTAGTTTTTTGGTCTTTGCGTTCTACTTGCCACCTGTTGAATACCGAAAAACGCTTCTGTAGAGGTATGTCTATGAAATTATCACCATTGACATCACGTTTGCTATTCAACCAAAATACATTACTACTCAACAAAGTAGAGACCTTACCTAATTTTTGTGTAAAACTCATATCGGCGTTATACTCTTTGTGAGAGGTTGCAAATACATCAAGACTAAATTTTTCGGCTTGTTGAGGACTTTTAGTGATAATATTGATGAGTCCTGCTACGGCTTCTGAACCGTAAAGGGTAGAGGCAGTACCTTTCACTATTTCAACACGCTTAATCAGACTCGTAGGAATACCACTAAATCCATACACTGTTCCCAAGCCACTTACAATGGGCATACCATCTATGAGTACCATAGTGTAAGGGGCTTCCATACCATTGATTTGAATTCCTACGGTGCCACACACGCTACACGTAATCTGTGGGCGAACTCCATTGATATACTGCAAAGCATCAGCAAAATTTGCAGTAGGATTTTTCTGTAAAAAGCGTTCGCTATATACTTCCACCAAAATCGGACTTTGTGTAGTTTCAGTTTCTCGCAAAGTGCCTGAAACTACTACTTCACCTAAACTTTCGCTACTTGCCCAAATAAGTAGATTGGCAATGTTACCTTCTGTTATTGAGATTTTTTTTGCCACAGGCAAGATGTCCAAACCTTGCACCCAAAGGGTGTATTCCCCAACAGGAACATCATAGAAAGCAAAAAAGCCTGTACTATCGGTAGTTGTTGAGAAGTTCGTTTTCTCCAACTTCACCATCGCTCCTACAATCGCTTGCCCTGAAATATCATCTTTCACAAAACCTTGTAAAGTACTTTTTTGGGCAAATATCCAGTGAGTAAATGCAACGAAAAAAGCTATCCATACAATTTTTCTCATATTTTTCTTGTTTTTGCAACAACGTTGCAAATATAAAACTTAATTTTGAAAATATCAAATTTTAGATTATCCCAAAATTCTTTGAGCAGAGTAGAGGTGTAAAATATTATGATTATGCTGTTGTAAATTGAGTTTAAGGTGTAAAAATTTCTTAAACATAAAGACCACAAAGGGGTGTAATAGCTTTGTGAGTCTTGCGAAGCGATTTGTATCTTTGTATTTCAAAGTAAAAAATTTCACTATGAAAAATAAACAAACTTTCCTCAATCCATTTCGTTAAGTATTACGTTTTGAACTACTAAAAAGGTTTTTACATTGCTACTTTTTCGTTATTTACTTTTTTTTCTAAAAAATGGCTTCTGCAATTTGCCTCACAGCATCAGATTTACTCATAGAGTAATAATGCAAAACAGGCACACCAAACTTAATCAATTCCTTGGATTGTTGAATAGCCCATTCCACCCCTACCTGTTTGACCTGTTCATTATTTTTGCAACTTTCAACTGCCTTTACCAAGTCTTCGGGAATATCTATGTGAAAAACAGCAGGCAGAAGTGTGAGTTGTTTCTGTGTAGTAATGGGTTTGATTCCTGGAATAATAGGAATAGTAATACCCATTTCGCGACATTTAGCTACAAAGTCAAAGTATTTTTGGTTGTCAAAAAACATTTGTGTAACAACGTAGTCTGCTCCTAAATCTTGTTTGAGTTTGAGATATTTCAGGTCGGTTTGAAGATTAGGAGCTTCAAAATGTTTTTCAGGATAACCTGCTACTCCAATACAAAAGTCGGTGGCGGTTGCTTGCAAACCTTCATCAAGGTACTTGCCTTTGTTCATATTGACCACCTGTTGTAATAGTTCGCTGGCATAGGCGTGTCCGTCAGGTTCAGGAATGAATGTACCTTCACTCTTGATAGCATCCCCACGAAGTACCAAAACATTGTCAATTCCCAAAAAATGCAGATCTATAAGGGCATTTTCAGTTTCTTCTTTGCTGAAACCTCCACAAATGATATGTGGTACGGCATCTACCTTGAAATGGTTCATAATAGCGGCACATATCCCCACCGTACCTGGACGCTTGCGTATGCGTTGGCGTTCTAAAAGTCCATTTTCACGTTTTTTATAGACATATTCTTCGCGATGATAGGTTACATCTATAAATTTGGGTTTGAACTCCATGAGTGGCTCAATCGCCCTGAAAAGTTGTTGAATGCTTTCTCCTTTAAGCGGAGGCAATATTTCAAAAGAAAACAAAGTCTCTTTGCTCTCACGAATATACTGCGTAACTTTGGTCATAGTGGCTGATTTTGTCTATGATTTTCTCTGCTGAAAAATTTTCTAATCAATCAATATGCATTTGTTAGCAAGTAAATCAGCTTCAATTTTTTTGAATTTTATGTCTCTTACCACTCTACCGTCGTTATACATTACATTTACTTTCTGATTTCTATCAGCAATTTTCCGTGAGCGAATAGGTTGCGTTTTAGTGGTTGTAGTATGAGCCGAAGGGTCAAAATATTCGTTATTCATTGAGGAAATATATTGTTCCTTATTTTGTTTAAGATTTTTATTGGTATTTGGCGTTTTAATTTCCTGCTGAAGAGGTTGTACTTGCTGCTGTGGCACAAAGATTTCAGCTTTTGAAAGGAAAGAGATAATGTCTCTATTGACACGCGTAATAAAGGCTTTGAAAAGCTCAAAAGCCTCAAACTTATACACCAGCAAAGGGTCTTTCTGTTCGTAAGAAGCCATTTGAACAGATTGTTTCAGGTCATCCATGTCTCTCAAATGCTCTTTCCACTCTTGGTCTATGATAGCTAATGTGGCATTTTTTTCCAATTCACGAATGACCTCCCAACCATTAGTTTCAATAGCTTTGGCAAAATTTATTTCAAGATAAATATTTTTCTTGCCGTCAGTGAACGGAATAGCAATATTCTGAAACTTACCTTGGGTTTGTTCGTATTGTATTTTGAGCGTAGGGGCAAGTTGTTCTTCTGCTAATTGCTTCATTTTGAGTCGATAATGCTCAGAAGCCTGATGGAATAGCTTTCGAATAAGGTTAGTAGCATTTTTAGAATGAAACTCTGATATGTCAATTTGTGGTGTAAAGCCAAAAACTGCAATGAAATTAGTTTCAAAGTTTTTGAAGTTATCAGGTGCAAGCATATTTTCTACCATTTGCCTGCAAACTTCAAACATAGTGGTATAGAGGTCAAGTTGCAATCTTTCACCAAAAAGAGCATTGCGGCGCCGTTTGTAGATTTGTTCTCGCTGAATATTCATTACGTCATCGTACTCTAAAAGTCTTTTGCGAATGCCAAAATTATTTTCCTCTACTTTCTTTTGAGCCCTTTCAATGGATTTAGTTACCCACGAATGCTGAATTACTTCTCCTTCTTTCATGCCGATTCTGTCCATGATTTTGGCTATGCGGTCAGAACCGAACAGACGCATAAGGTCATCTTCTAGACTTACAAAGAATTGCGAGCTGCCAGGGTCCCCTTGTCTGCCTGAGCGTCCGCGTAATTGTCTATCTACTCTACGTGACTCGTGGCGTTCTGTTCCGATAATAGCTAAACCTCCTGCGTCACGCGATTCAGGAGTGAGTTTGATGTCTGTACCGCGTCCTGCCATGTTGGTAGCAATGGTAACTGTACCCGAAATACCCGCTTGGGCAACAATTTCAGCTTCTTTTTGATGATGTTTAGCATTGAGAACTTGATGAGGAATTTTCCGTTGGCTAAGCATACGGCTCAGCAACTCCGAAGTTTCTACAGAAGTCGTTCCCACTAACACAGGTCTGCCTTGCTCACGCAATTTGACAATCTCTTCAATAACAGCATTGAATTTTTCACGTTTGGTTCTATAGACTAAATCTTGGTGGTCTTTGCGAATTACAGGCTTATTAGTCGGAATGACAACTACATCTAACTTGTAAATTTCCCAAAATTCACCTGCTTCGGTTTCAGCTGTACCTGTCATACCTGCAAGTTTGTGGTACATTCTGAAATAATTTTGCAAAGTAATAGTGGCATACGTTTGCGTAGCTTGTTCAACTTTTACATTTTCTTTGGCTTCTAGAGCCTGATGTAAGCCTTCGGAATAGCGTCTGCCTTCAAGGATACGCCCTGTTTGTTCATCCACGATTTTTACCGCTCCCTCTAATACTACATATTCTACGTCTTTTTCAAACAAACAATAGGCTTTCAATAATTGATTGATAACGTGAATACGTTCAGATTTGATAGTATAGTCGTTGATAAGTTGTTCTTTAAGTTTGGCTCGTTCTTTTTCATCAATTTGAGAGTTATTTTCAATTTTAGCGATTTCAGAGCCGATATCGGGCAAAACAAAGAAATTAGGGTCTTCGCCTTCCAGAGTAATGAAGTCAATGCCTTTTTGAGTAAGTTCAATAAGATTGTTTTTTTCATCAATAGTGAAATATAAAGGGGCATCGGCTTCGGGCATAAGTCTTTGGTTATCGGCTAAATAAATGGCTTCCGTCTTTTGAAGAATAGTTTTAATCCCTGGTTCGCTCAAATATTTAATTAAAGGACGATTCTTAGGCAATCCCCTAAATGCCCTAAACAAAGCTAAACCTCCTTCTTTGGTTTCACCTGCCTGAATTTTTTTGCGAGCTTCATTCAAAAATTCATTGACAATTTGCTTCTGAGCATTGACAAGTCTTTCAACACGGGGTTTAAGAGCATAAAACATTTCTTCTTGCCCTGTACGACTCACAGGACCTGCAATAATCAACGGAGTACGAGCATCATCAATCAGCACCGAATCTACTTCATCAACCATTGCATAATGCAATTTGCGTTGTACGAGTTCATCGGGAGAGCCTACCATATTATCTCGCAGGTAGTCAAAACCAAACTCGTTATTAGTACCATAGGTAATATCAGCCAAATAAGCATTCCTACGAGCAGGAGAATTAGGACGATGTTTGTCAATGCAATCCACACGCAAGCCGTGAAATTCATAAATAGGTCCCATCCATTCGCTATCACGGCGAGCCAAATAATCATTCACAGTTACAATATGTACTCCTTTGCCTCCCAAAGCATTCAAAAAAGCAGGAAATGTTGCTACCAAAGTTTTTCCTTCTCCTGTTGCCATTTCGGCGATTTTGCCCTTATGAAGCACTACTCCACCAATAATCTGTACATCATAATGCACCATGTCCCATGTAATGCGATTGCCTGCGGCAACCCAAGAATTATACCATAAGGCTTTATCACCTTCAATTTTTACATTATCTTTCTTGGCAGCAAGTTCCCTATCAAAATCCGTAGCCGTAACTTCTAAAACTTCATTTTCCTTGAAACGGCGAGCAGTTTCTTTTACTATAGCAAAAGCTTGAGGCAAAACTTCATCCAAAACCTTTTCTAATTGCTTATCGTGTTCTTTTTCTAATTCATCAATTTTGTTGAAGATTTTTTCTTGCTCGACAATGTTCATTTGAGGATTTTCAGCAACCTGCTTACGCAATTGTGCAATTTGCTCGTCAAGAGGTTGCAACTTCTGACGAATATATATTTTTAATTCTTGAGTTTTCTGACGCAAAGCATCATTACTAATGTCATGCAGTTTGGCAAACTCCGCATTTACCTTTTCAACGTAAGGCTGCAATTCTTTGCGGTCTTTTTCCACTTTTGAGCCAACCAGCTTTGCCAAAACATTTACAATAAAATTTGCCATTGTATTCTGATTTTTTTGAAATGCAAAGTTAAGAATTTTTAATGGTGCTTCAAAATGTATGCCGAAATAAAGTTCCTATAAATGAAATTCATAATTTTGCAAAAACTTTTTTTAGAATGATAGACACACACGCTCATTTATACCTTGACGAATTTGCCAAAGACCGTTCCGAAGTAATTACACGCTCGCAAGAAGTGGGTTTGCAAAAAATTTATTTGCCTAACATTGATAGCCATAGCATTGACCAAATGTTAGAACTTGAACTGAAATATCCTAATTTTTGCGTAGCCACTATGGGTTTGCATCCTTGTTCTGTTAAAAAAGATTTTGAACGAGAATTATATGTAGTTGAAGAGTGGCTGAATAAGCGTAAATTCGCCGCTATCGGTGAAATGGGAACAGACTTATACTGGGACAAAACTTTTTGGCAACAGCAACAAGAAGCCTTCAAAATCCAAGCCGAATGGGCAAAAAAATATAATTTGCCTCTTATTATTCACTGCCGAAATTCTATTGATGAAACAATCATATTGCTTGAAAATTTACAGCAACAAGATAAACCTTTACGAGGAATTTTTCATTGTTTTACAGGAAATTTAGAACAAGCACAGAAAATAATTGCATTGGGTTTCTATTTGGGCATAGGTGGCGTAGTTACCTTTAAGAATAGTGGCTTGGATAAAGTTTTACCACACATTGATTTAGATTATTTGGTTTTGGAAACTGATAGTCCTTATTTAGCACCTGTCCCCCATAGAGGCAAACGCAATGAAAGTAGCTATTTAACTATCATTGCCCATAAAGTTGCTGAAATTAAGAATTGTTCTGTGAAAGAAGTGCAAGAAAAAACTACCCAAAATGCTCAAAAGATTTTTGCTTACTAAAATTGCTTTGATTTATATCATACACTTACCTGCACAAGACTTCAACGAATTAGGCTCTTGGAATATTTTGAACGTAGGTTATGCTTTCAACTCTACTTGGAGTGCGAATGTAGAAGCCCAATTACGAAGTTTAGGTTTTTATGGCAGATTTCATTATTACGAGGTAAAAGGTGGGATTACTTATCGGCTCAATAAACAATTTGCTTTTGCAGTTTTTGGAGGAACTTATCAGACTTATGCCAATTTGGGGGGCAATTTTGATAGACCTAAAATCAATGATGAAGAGCGTTTATGGTTTCAGGCTAATTTGCATAATGAATGGGGACGCATATTTGTAGAGCATCGCTATCGGTATGAAGCTCGTTGGACATTACGAGGCTTTCGGAATCGTTTTCGGTATCGGTTACAGTTACAAATACCACTGAATAAGCCCATTTTTGAGCCAAAAACTCTATTTTCAACTATTTCTAACGAGTTGTTTCTTACCGACCGAGCTACTTACTTTGAACGCAATCGTTTTTTTGTAGGTTTAGGCTATCAGTGGAATAGCAATCTTACACAACAAATAGGTTGGCTGTATCAATTTGACTATTTCATCAACGATGAAATAGGAAAAAACTTCTTGCAAATAACTTTGGCTTTACGTTTCAAGAAAGCTAAAAAAATTATGAAATTACCTGAAAATATCAATAACGAAAGTCAGTAAGACTCGCATCAAAATAACACATTTGGTATTTATTTAAGTGCCAGAATGATGAGTACAGCTTTTTAAGGAACGCTATGGAGTAAGTTTTTTATTTCACAATCTTACCGAAAGCAACAAAAAATCATCTCTTTGAGGTGTATCTTGTTTAAATTCAGCAATCTCTTGCATAATAAGGATTTTTTGTTCTTCCGCAGATAGCTGATAAGTTCTTAAAATTAAATCTTTCAGCCGTTTCAATCCGAATTTTTCTCTTTTCTCGTTGGCTATATCCGAAACGCCATCTGTAAATAAATATAACTGATTGCCTTGCTCTAAATGTAAAGAATGTTGCTCATATTTACCTTCTGCATAAATTTGCAACCCTCCAACACTTTTTCTACTGCCAGGTACTTCTAAAATGATACTATTTTGCAAAATATACAAAGGACGGCGAGCTCCTGCAAATGTAACCCTATAATGAAAAGGACTTGTCTTCTGGATCCGACACAAAGCCACGTCCATTCCGTCATGGGTTTCTTGCGAAAAAATAGAATTGGAAAGGTCTTGGTGCATATTTTCTAAAATATCCTTCGGCTCTCGGATACGTCTTTCTTTGATAGCTTTGTTAAGTTCTGTATGTCCTATTACACTCATCAACGCCCCTGCTATGCCATGCCCTGTGCAATCTACTAATGCCAAATAGGCTTCAAAATCCGAAACTTGATGAAACCAATAAAAATCCCCTGAAACTACATCAAGCGGAGCATTGATTTCAAAAAAATCCTGAAAAAAATCTAACAAAGTTTTATCTTTGGGAAGTAGTGCATTTTGAATTTTACTAGCAT
>JANWZC010000057.1 GCA_025054975.1 Raineya sp. | reverse complement strand
GAAGCGCGTCTCATCCGGCAGGTCAACTTCTACCAAATTCCGGCCTTCCAGTTTGCAGCCTTCGGCTTTGATTGTTTGCAGATTTCACAGACATTGTAATGGTTTGTGGAGAAGAAAAATATGAAAAGTACAAGGGCATAGATGTTCTGCTTAATCCTACCATTATTATTGAGGTTTTGTCTGTTAGCACGGCTCACTATGATAGCCACGAGAAGTTGGAATGTTATTTGACTTTGGAGAGTTTGCAGGAATATTGGCTGGTGGATAGTGAAAAAGTTTCTGTTAAAAGTTACAAACGTCAAAGCAATAATGATTGGACTTTACATCTTACGCAAAACCCTAATGAAAAAATCTTGATAGGAGAATGTGAAGTGCTTGTTAAAGATATTTACCTGAAAACCCACTTGCTTTGATATATGGAAACTCTCGTAAAACTCAGCGTAGAGGAGTATTTGGAGCGTGAAGCCTGAAACAACTACAAGAGCGAATATCACGCAGAAAAAATTAGAACTATACAAAACTTCTATTCAATGTTTCGCTGTTTTTATTTTATTGATTTTCAGGAAACTTAAATATTTTTTTGCAAAAAAATCACTCTAAAATTTGGTAGATATTTGGAAAGTTTATAATATTGCAGTCCGAAAGCACTCCCGAATAGCTCAGTCGGTTAGAGCATCTGACTGTTAATCAGAGGGTCGCTGGTTCGAGCCCAGCTTCGGGAGCTTTAATATCAAGCACTTGCTAAATCTGTTCTGCAAGTGCATTTTTATTTGCATAACCATCTGCATAAATTTCAAAAAAAGGAAGTATCATCATACTTCCTTTTTGATTTTTTTAGCTGTATTTCCAAAAAAATAACTATTCAACAGCTACGAAAACATTTTATTCACTACTTCAGGCGAAATGCCCATAGACGAAAAACCTCCATCGTGATACAAATTTTGCATAGTAACATAACGCGTAAGGTCAGAAAAGAGCGTAACGCAGTAATTTGCACAGGCTTCGGCAGGAGCATTGCCCAAAGGCGACATCATATTGGCATATTCAAAGAATGCATCAAAACCCGAAACTCCCGTACCTGCGGTGGTTTTAGTAGGTGATTGCGAAATGGTGTTGATACGTACCTTTTTGAGCCTACCATAACGCTCTCCATAGCTACGAGCAATAGACTCCAAAACAGCTTTTGCCTGTGCCATGTCCGAATAATCAGGGAAAGTGCGTTGAGCGGCAATATAACTCAATGCCACTACCGAAGCATATTCGTTGAGAGCATCTAGTTTTTCAGCTACCTGCAACATTTTATGAAACGAAATCGCCGAAATATCCAAAGTTTTCATAAACCATTCATAATTCAAATCGCCATAGCTCTTGCCCTTACGTACATTCGGACTCATGCCAATAGAATGTAACACGAAATCAATCTTACCTCCTAAAATTTCCATTGCCTTCTTGTAAAGATTTTCAATATCTTCCACCGAAGTAGCATCAGCCGCAATTACTTGAGTTTGGCATTGCTCGGCAAGTTCATTGATTTTTCCCATACGTAAAGCTACGGGAGCATTACTCAATACAAAAGTAGCTCCTTCGGCTTTGCATTTGAGAGCTACGTGCCAAGCGATAGATTTCTCGTCCAATGCACCTGTAATAATTCCTTTTTTGCCTGCTAATAAATTGTATGCCATAACTTAAAAGTTTAATGAAACTAAAACGTTTTGGGCAAATATAACTAAATTTTCAAGCCAGCCTCACACAAAAGTAAAATTTTACGATAAGGCAAGGTTACTTTTGTGTAAAATGGGTATTAAAAGGAAAAGAAAATCTTGGGCAAAGTTTTGAAAATAAAAGTGCAATGTCTAAATTTCTGCTTTCAATAAAGACTCAAATGAACGAGGCTTTGCAACATTCGGAAGCAGATATTATCTCGGCACTTCGGCAAGGTGATAGTAAGGCTTTGGAAATCATCTATAAGCAGCACTATCCTGCCATATTGCACTTTATTATTCAAAACAACGGCACCGACCAAGATGCCAAAGACCTTTATCAAGAGGCTATTATCATTTTGTACGAAAAAGTACGACAAGAACATTTTTTGCTCACTTGTCAAATTAAAACTTTTTTGTACTCAGTGTGCCGAAGACTTTGGCTTAAAAGATTACGCGAAAAAGGCAAATATTTCGGCAAATTAGAGGATTTTGAAAGTTTTTTACCTTTGGAAGATGATGAACTCGGGTTAGAAGAGAATGAAAATAAACTGGGAGCTATGGCAGCGGCAATGGAGCAACTCGGCGAGCCGTGTCGAACCTTGTTGAAAGATTTTTATGTGCAAGGGCTAACTATGCAAGATATCGCCGAAAAAATGGGTTATACCAATGCCGATAATGCTAAAAATCAGAAATACAAGTGTTTAGTTAGGCTAAAAAAATTGTTTTTTGAACGATACAAGAAATTTGAAAACTAAATAAAGCATTGACAAACCTCAAACTTGCTCTAAACTGCAAAAATTTCAAACTCCAAATTTTTGAACTCTATGGCTATGAACTTGCAACAAAAATACGAGTGGATTGAAAATTACTTGGCAGGCAAGTTGGAAGGAGAGGCTTTGAGCGAATTTGAAGCCAAAATGCAAAATGAACCTGCTTTTGCACAAGAAGTTGAGGAGCATAGATTTTTCCTTGAAACCCTTGCCCAAATGGCTCAACGGGAGCAATTGAAGGCTCAAATGAATGAGTTTCACAAAGATTTGGACAAACATAAGGCTTGGGTTTTCTACAAACACCCTATTATTCAGAATTTTTGGAAAAAACATTTTTCAACAGTTGCCGTAGCGGCTTCGGTAGCTATACTTACGGCTATTGGGGTACTTTGGAATGCGAGAAATCTCAATCAGTTGGAAGATAAACAAACAGCCTATTTTCGCTCATTGAAAAAAGATATTGATGACGTAAAAAAACGACAAAATTCTTTAGAAGCAAAAACCGAAAAAGAAGCTATTACCCAACCCATAGACCACACCGCCACGGCATTTGCTATTTCGCTCAATGGTTACCTGCTTACCAATTATCACGCTGTAAAGGAAGCTGATTTAATTTTTGCTGAAAGTAAGCAAGACTCCTTACAACGCTATCAGGTTACGTTATTTTACAAAGACGAAAAGACCGATTTGGCTATCTTGAAAATTGAAGACAGCACTTTTAGAGGTTTTAAGAATTTGCCTTATGCTTTGCGTTTGGAAGCAGATTTGGGTGAGGAAGTTTTTACCCTTGCGTACCCACGTGAAGACTTGGTGTATGGCAAGGGAGAAATTTCTGCACGTACTGGTTTTGAAGGCGATAGCTTGGAATATCAAATTTCTGTGCCTGTCAATCCAGGCAATAGTGGGGCACCACTTTTTGATGAAAAAGGCTTTCTGATTGGTGTTATCAATCGCAAACATACTTTGCAAGAAGGAGCAGCGTTTGCTATCAAGGCAAAATACATCAAAGCCTTGATAGATAGCGTAATGCAAACCCAAAAACCTGAAAAACCTATTCTATTGCCACAAAGAAATTTAATTGCTTTACTCAAAAGACCACAACAAATTAAGGCTTTACAAAACTATGTTTTTGAGCTAAAAGTGCATAAAGCCTCTTCCAACACTGCACATAAGTAATCAGAGAAGCAAATCTGTTAAAGTAAAAATGCAAGAGTTTTAGGATTGAAAAAGTTTTTTTAAGCCTAAAACTCTAAATCTGTGCTCTGCAAGCAGTTTTTTTCAAAAAAAATTAAAAATTTTAATTTTTTTTGGTTACCTTTCGGTTGGAAGATGTATTTACGAGCAAATGAGAGACGAAGAAATCTTAAAACGTATCCGTAAAGGTGATGAAACAGCTTTACAATACCTTTATAAGCATAATTACCGAATGATTCTTCGCTTGATTGTCAAAAATAATGGTACAGAAAGCGAAGCTCAAGATATTTTTCAAGATGCTCTTATTTTGTTTTGGGAAAATGTCAGGAAACCTGATTTTACGCTAACCTCTAAAATTAGCACCTATTTGTATAGCGTATGTCAGAACCTATGGCTAAAAGAATTAAAGAAAAAATCAAGAATAGCCGATAAAGACATTCCCGAAGACACCCTCACCGATACCCAAAGTTGGGAACGTGAGGAAAAAATTAAAATTATGCAGACTTGCATAGCCAAGCTCGGTGAACTATGCCGAAAAATTTTGCAATACTATTACTTTGACGAGCTTTCTATGCAAGATATTGCTGATAAACTCGGACTTGCAAATGCAGAGTCGGCTAAAAGTAAGAAATATAAATGTAAAAAAGAATTAGACGAAATTATTAAAGCACATTTCACCACCAAAGACTTACTTGATTGAGTTATGAAAGAATTGAGATTTTACGAACCCGATTTCATTGAGGCTTACGTGAAAGGCAAAGTATCAGAGGCAGAAAGGCAAGCCATGCAGAAACTTCTTGCCGAAGATAGTAACTTGGCAAATGAAGTGGAATTTCAAAAAGATTTACAAGAAGCTATTGCACGAACACGTAAAGCCGAACTCAAACAACTTTTGCAGAATACACCTGTGCCAGCGACAACATTTATGCCTACTGCTACACAATGGTTTGTTGGCAGTGTTGGTGTGGCAGCTTTGGCAGTGCTTACTTGGTTGGGCTTGCAATACTGGGACAAATGGGACAAAAAAGAAAGCCCAATACAAAATACTTCGGTAGTGCATATACAACCTGAACATAAATCTCAGGAGCAACTTCCCAAAGTTGTTGAAAACACCCCTATAACTCCTGAAAATTCTACCAACCAAAACTCTCAAAAACTTACAACTGAAAACAAACAGAAGCAAACACCTCACAGGGAAACTCAGCAAAAGCCCTTTAACAAGGAAATTTTCTATCAGTATGATGGCAAAAATGTACTGCAAATCTTTGGAGATTTCAGCTATGAAATCATAGAAAAGGTACCTACCTCAGAAGGTGAAAAAGATTTCATATTCATTCAAAACAAATTCTTTGAACTTGTGCCTACTCCCGAAGATGAAGTGAGAAATCTGAAAGACAATGAAGTAAAAAATCCCGATTTGATACGTTTGCTTTCCGAAAGGTTAAAAAACAAATGACAAAAAAGTCCGCTGAGTAGCGGACTTCTTTATTGACTTGCTGTTCAAGCAAGTTGCTTCAAATCTTCAATAACTTGGTGAGGATTAGGAGCATTGAACACAAAATTACCTGCTACTAATACATCTGCTCCTGCTTGCACAAGGTCTTTGGCATTGCCACTATTCACACCCCCATCCACTTCTATAAGTGTTTGTGCTTTTTTGCTTTCAATAAGTTCTTTGAGTGCCTTTACTTTGGCAAAGGTACTTTCAATAAACATTTGTCCCCCAAAGCCTGGATTAACAGACATCAAGCAAACAAGGTCAATTTCTTGAATGATAGGTTCTAATAAACTTACTGCCGTATGTGGATTGATAGCCACACCCGCTTTACAACCTAAACTCTTGATTTGTTGAATATTGCGATGCAAATGTGGGCAAGCCTCCAAATGCACTGAAATCACCGAAGCCCCTAAATCTTTGAACTCTTTTACATAACGCTCTGGCTTTTCTATCATCAGGTGAAAATCCAAAGGTTTTTTGGCATGCTTGCGAATAGCTTTGCATACAGGCATTCCAAAAGAAATATTCGGCACAAATAAGCCATCCATAATGTCTAAGTGTATCCAATCGGCTTGGCTGAGGTTTAGCATTTCAATCTCTTTTTGCAAATTAGCAAAATCTGCCGCCAAAATAGAAGGTGCAATAATTGGTGTTCTCATTCTGCTTTGAGTAATTTAGTTACAAACTCAAAAGAATTACTAATCAAGTATTTGAGGGTTTGCTTATCGCTGGTATTCAAGCGTTTGCGTATAAGCAAGGCACATTGCCCGTGAATGTAAGACCAAAACATAAATGCTACTACTTTGTAGTCATCTCCTTTGATTTGTTTAGCTACCAAACAGGCTTCTACAATCTCTTCAATAGTTCTATAAAGTTGATGCCCTCGTTTCCAAGCGGTACTTTCATCTTTGAAGGCTTGCAAATGAGCGTTGTCAATGAACATCAAGTCGTAATATTGTGGATTATCAAAAGCAAAATTCAAATATACCTTACCTACTGCCAGCAAACGTTCAAAAGGTTGCACAATTGTTTTAGTAGCCTCTAAACGTTCATAGAGCATATCAAAGGCTTTGTTTTGAAGTTGAATGAAAATATCGTTTTTGTCCTTGAAATACAAATAAATGGTAGCAGGGCTGTATTCAATGGCTTCGGAAATGGTACGAATACTTGTACCTTCATAGCCTTTATCCAAAAAAATCTGATAGGCAGTCTCTAAAATTTTATTTCTGATAGCTTCTTTTTCTCGTTTTCTACGCTCTGAAACTCCCATATAGACATGTTTTTTAGTTTGCTAAATTACAAATTCGCTTTGAAATAAAAAACGAAAATTTAAGCTATGCAAAAAAAATTTCAATTCATAGCGAAAACTTGAATTTGATATGTATATTTGCAAGATTTTCTTTATAGGCTGTCCAAAAACTGAATTCAATGCAAAGTAAGAAAATACATTTCATAGCGATTGGCGGTAGTGTAATGCACAATTTGGCACTCACCTTACAGAAACAAGGGTATCAAATCACAGGTTCTGACGATGAAATTTATGAACCTTCGCGTTCTCGTTTGGCAAGTGCAGGTTTATTGCCAGCAGAGTTAGGTTGGTTTCCCGAAAAAATTGATAAGTCTTTGGAGGCAATTATTGTGGGTATGCATGCCCGTAAAGATAATCCCGAACTCATCAAAGCTCGTGAATTAGAAATTCCGATTTATTCTTACGCCGAATATGTGTATTTGCACAGCATAGATAAGCATCGTGTAGTGATTGCAGGCAGTCATGGTAAAACTACCATTACAGCAATGGTTATGCACGTCTTGAAATACCATAACCGCAAGTTTGATTATTTAGTGGGTGCTATGGTGGATGGCTTTGAATACACCGTCCAACTTACCGAGGATGCTCCTCTGATTATCATTGAAGGAGATGAATACCCCGCAGGTCCTACTGCCCCCAAACCAAAATTTTCTTACTACAAACATCACATTGGCTTAGTGAGTGGTGTAGCTTGGGACCACATCAATATCTACGAGACCGAAAACGACTATGTAAGGCAATTTGAAAAATTTGCCGACGCTACTCCCAAAGGTGGAGCTATTATTTATGATAGCGATGATTATCTGGGTAATTTCTTGTGCGAAAAAGAACGACCCGATGTAGCAAATATTCCTTATCAAACTCACCCCCACAAAGTAAAGAACGGACAAACCTACTTACTTACCAAAGATGGCAGAGAAATTCCTGTACAGGTCTTTGGCGAACATAACATGAAAAATATTAGCGGTGCAAAAGCTGTTTGTGAAAGACTTTTTATCAATGAAGATAAATTTTACGAAGCTATACAAAGTTTCAAAGGGGCGGCAAACAGATTAGAAACCCTCGTAAAAAATGAAAAAACACATATTTTCAGGGATTTTGCTCATGCTCCTTCCAAAGTGAAAGCTACTACCAAAGCCGTTAAAGGATTATATCCTGAACGAAAATTAGTGGCTTGTTTGGAATTACATACGTTTAGCAGCTTGAATAAAAATTTTTTACCTCAATATAAGGGTTCGCTCAAATATGCTGATACAGCTGTGGTATATTTCAATCCGAAAGTAGTTGAGCATAAGAAATTAGCTCCTATTACCGCAGAAGATATAAAAACTGCTTTTGAAATACCTCATTTACAGGTTTTTGATGATAGTCAGAAATTGGCTAATTTTCTAAAATCTCAAAATTTGGCTAACAGCTGTTTGCTCTTGATGAGTTCGGGTAATTTTGATAATTTACCACTCAAAGAAATTGCTGAACAAATTGCCCACTAATTTTCTTTCATGTTGTATCTTGCGTCTGATGTCTTGTGTATCTAATATCTTGCGTCTAATGTCTTGTGTCTAATGTCTAAATAAATATGAATTTAGCCCTTAAAAAGCCTTTGGTTTTTTTTGATTTGGAAACCACAGGCACTAACGTTGCCAAAGATAGAATTGTGGAGTATGCTTTTTTGAAAGTTTTTCCGAATGGCTCAACAGAATGGCGAGTGCAGAAAATCAATCCTGAAATGCCTATACCTGCTGAAAGTAGTGTTTTTCACGGCATTTATGATGAAGATGTCAAAGATGCTCCTACTTTCAAGCAGGTAGCCAAAGAACTTGCTAATTTTTTAGAAGGTTGTGATTTGGCAGGATTTAATATCATTAATTTTGACGTACCTTTACTGGTAGAAGAGTTTTTGCGAGCAGGGATTGATTTTTCGCTCAAAAACAGACGATTTATTGATGCTCAAAAAATCTTTCATTTAATGGAGCCTCGCGATTTGAGTGCCGCTTACAAATTTTACTGCAATAAAAATTTAGAAAAAGCCCATACTGCTCAAGCCGATGTACAAGCAAGTTTTGAGGTTTTGCAGGCTCAAATTGAGTTGTACGCAGGCAGGAAAATCAAAGATAAAAAAACAGGTGAAGAAATTGAGCCTATTCGCAATGATATGGATGTTTTACACGAACTTACTGCCAAAAAAATTGTAGATTTTGCAGGTACTATGATTTACAATGAAGAAGGTAAAGAAATTTTCAACATAGGCAAACATAAAGGAAAACTTGTTGAAGATGTCTTGAAAAATGAACCTAATTACTATGATTGGTTTCAGAAAGCCGATTTTTCTTTGGACTCTAAACGCAAACTCACTGAAATTAAGTTGAGAATGTTTTACAAGTAATTTGCGTAAATCATTAGAACTGAAAAAATCAAATGTGGAAAAGCCCCTGGTTTTATGTCAGGGGCTTTAAGCATTATTTCTTGCGTAGAATTTCTTGATAACGCTTCGGGTCTTTAAGGATTTTGATAGCTTCGGCAAGTTCTTTGTCATCGTCAAAACGGGCTTCTATTTGACCCTTCTCATAAAAATAGCGAGTACAAATTTCTGTCTCTAAAAGTTCACGGATTTCATCTTTGAAAGTTTGTAGATCGGCTTCTTTATTTTTGGCAATCTTGCTTTTGAGCAAATTGAAGTCATTTTGAAGATTATCATAAACTTTTTCCTTTTTAGCAGTTTCTATCAAACTCTGAAAGTTCTTTTCCAATTCAGTAGTGTAAGCATAATCTTTGGTTTTCACCCAATTCACAAAATTTTGATAATCTGCATCAGAGAGCGAAAATTCTTTGGCAGATTTTACACTTGGAGTCGGATTTTTCAAAACGTACTCGTTAGCGTAATCAAAAATTAAATTTTTAGAAAGCAAGTTTTGAGCAATAGGACTTAACTCTTCTTTTTCCACTACTACATCAGGCTCTAACCCTGCTCCGTCATAGACGGTTCTACCTGCACGCGTCTTGAAGGCTCTACGAAGTGAGTCAGGAATTTTACCTGCTTTGCCGTCTTTATCTTTGTGAGTATAATCAATGGCTTGAATACACCTACCACTGGGCGTATAATATTTAGCAACCGTAATTTTCACTTGGCAGTTGTAGGCAAGCAGTCGTGTACTTTGCACCAATCCTTTACCAAAACTCCTTTGCCCGACCAAGACCCCTCTGTCATAATCTTGCACCACACCTGCCACGATTTCCGATGCCGAAGCACTATTTCCATTGATAAGCACCACTAAAGGTATTTCTGTATCGATAGGATTTCTGAGAGTTTTATAAGTTTTATTCCATTCGGCGATTTTTCCTTTCGTAGAAACTACCTCTACATCTTTGGGAATAAAGAGATTAGCCAAATTGATAGATTCGTGCAATAATCCACCAGGGTTACCTCGTAAATCCAAAATAATGCTTTTTGCTCCCTTAGATTTTAATTCTTCGACAGCTTTCTGAATAGAATTTGATGCTCCTGCTGTAAATTCAGAAAGTTGAGCATAGCCAATATCACCTTCAAAAATATCATAGTAGGGCAAATGGTTGATTTTGATACGCTCACGTTTGATTTTTATTTTTTCTGTTTGGCTTGCTCCATAACGTTTAATTACCAATTCCACCTCAGTACCTGGTTGCCCTTTGAGCAACTTACTGACATCATTGTAGTTTTTGGAATTCACCTTCACTTCGTTAATTTGCAAGATTTCATCACCAATTTTCAACCCTGCACGTCGAGCAGGTGTATCCTCGTGAGGCATAATTACTAAAACCTTCCCATTTCTTGTGCCTATGGTTGCCCCAATGCCACCATACTCGCCTGTGGTGCGAGTGCGATAATCCTCAATTTCATCCTCAGAAATAAAAACCGTATAAGGGTCTAACGATTTCATCAAAGCATCTATGCTGGTACGCATAGTTTTGGAAGGATTTAGCTCATCAACGTAATAATTATTTACCTCCTTGTAAAGCGTTGTGAAAATTTGAAGGTTTTTTGCAATTTCAAAGGCATTATCTTGGGGTTCTCGGTTGAAAGCCCAAAATACCCAAGCCAAGGCTGTTATCCCTAAGCTACCTGAAAGCCAAATAATTCTTTTTTTCATGGATGCATTGATTTCAATCATAAACGTAAATGTAGCAAAAATAGTGCAAAAAGGCAAGAGTTTTCATTTTTTTGTAATTTTGAAGGCTCAAACCAATTGAACTATGAAAAGAAAAGATTTCCTTATTTTACTTTTGCCATTGGGACTGATTACTTGCCAGCCGAAAGATTGCTTGAAAAGAACAGGACATATCCGCAAAATATACCGAGAAGTACCTTTTTTTGATAAACTTTACACTTATGACAATATTAGTATAGTTTTGCAAGAAAGTGATAGTGTTTTTGTAGAAGCAGGTGAGAATTTATTAGAAAAGATTATTTTGGAGGTCAAACCTGATAGTTCTCTGCATATTCGCAATAAAAATACTTGCAATTTTATGCGTAGTTACGATATACCTGTGCGTGTGTATATAGGCGTGAAAAGATTAGGTTTTATTAAATGGCAAAGTTTTGGAAATTTGGAAAGTAAAGGTAAAATTCAATTTTCGCACTTGCAGATAGATTTTACAGAAACTAATCCACAAGTAAATTTGGAGGTTCAGTCTTTGGGGGTGTATATGTTTAGCAATGCAGGAGCAAGTATTCGCTTGCAAGGAGAAAGTGAATTTTTTAGTTTTTACCATTTAGGATATGGCAAAGTTGATGCCTCTGAATTACAAACTAAAAACGCAAATCTTATTAACGAAGGACAAAACCATATTTACGTGCGAGTACGCGATACCCTACGAGCAGAAATTCGGAATTCAGGAAATATTGTACTCAAACAAGTTCCTTTACGACAAATAGTAAAAATTACAGGTTCGGGCAAAGTTTTGCTTGCACCATGAAAAAAAGAGGCAATATGTAAATTGCCTCTACAATTGCTACAAGATTAACATAGCATCGCCGTAAGTATGGAAACGATACTCTTCTTGAATAGCAATATCATACGCTTTTCTGATTAAATCATAGCCACCAAAGGTGCAAGCAGTCATGAAAAGCGTACTTTCAGGTAAATGAAAATTAGTAATATAAGCATTAGCTATTTTGAATTCATAAGGAATGAAAATGAATTTATCTGTCCAAGCGTCAGCAGGTTTTACTCTGCCCGAAGCCGAAACTGAAGACTCCAAAGAACGCATTACGCTGGAGCCTACTGCACAAACTTTCTTTTTAGCATCAAGGGCTTCGTTGATTCTTTGAGCAGTTTTTTCAGGAATACGAAATTGCTCGGAGTCAGGTTTATGTTTAGTAAGGTCTTCTACTTCTACGCTTTTGAATGTTCCCAAGCTAATGTGCATAGTAAGCGTAACAATATCTACACCCTTGATAGCCAATCGCTTGACAAGTTGTTTGGTAAAATGCAAGCAAGCCATAGGAGCGGCAACAGCTCCTATTTCTTTGGCAAAAATACTCTGAAAGCGTTCTTCGTCTTCTTTTTCTACTTTTCTTCGCTTGATAATTTCTTTGGGTAAAGGGGTTTGTCCAAGTTGATAAAGGGTTTTGTAAAACTCTTTATCTTCGCCATCCCAAAGGAAACGAATAGTTCTACCTCGGTTGGTGGTGTTATCAATGACTTCTGCTACCAACTCTCCATCACCAAAGTATAACTTATTGCCTACTCTGATTTTACGAGCAGGATCTACCAATACATCCCAAAGATGATATTGCGGATTTAATTCACGCAGCAGAAAAACCTCAATATCGGCACCTGTTTTTTCTTTATTGCCATACAAACGAGCGGGAAAAACTTTCGTGTCATTAACTACCAATACATCGCCGTCATCAAAATAATCTAAAATGTCTTTGAAGATACGATGTTCAATTTCTCCTGTTTTTCGGTGAACTACCATTAAGCGAGATTCATCACGATTAGGGGTAGGATACAAAGCTATGAGTTTAGTAGGTAAATCAAAAGCGTAATCCGACAGTTTCATAGGCTTTCACTTTTTCAAAACACACAAATATAATACGAAAGCCTACCCAAAAGCAAGTGTTTAGCAAGAAAAAATCAGAAAGTCAAGTTTTTAGGGTAAGGTGCCCGTCAATTTTTTGACCATTCCCACTAATAAATCAAAATTGATAGGCTTAGGAATATAGTCTGTAAAGCCTCTTTCCTTGAACTGCTGTAAAGTATAATTAGGAGCATTTCCTGTAATAGCTATGATAGGTACTTTGGATTTTTGTTCATCGGGCAAATTGCGAATGGCTTTGGCACATTCTTCGCCATTCATTACAGGCATATTGAGGTCTAAAAGAATTAAATCTACTTGTTCATTTTGCAGGGTTTCTAATACTTTTTCTCCATTTTTGGCAACAAGTATCCTAAAATTTTGGTATTCCAAAACTTTTTTTGCCATGTTTTGCACCACTGAACTATCCTCGCCAATCAAAATGGTTTTCATAAAGTTCAAATTTTGGAAAGGTTTGAAGTTTATGGATTTGAAGTTTGAGCGTTGAGTTTTCTAAAAAAACATTTCAATTTAGTAAAATGATTTGATAAATTCAACTTTACTTCAAACTTTTCACTGCTTTTCGGAATTGCTCACCTCTATCTTCATAATTTTTGAACAAATCAAAACTGGCACAAGCAGGTGAAAGCAGTACAATATCTCCTTTTTTCGCCAATTTGTAGGCTTTTTTTACAGCAGTTTCCATGTCGCTGGTGGAGGTTACTTCAACAATATTTTCAAAGAAATTAGAAATTTTGGTATTATCTTTTCCCAAAGCAATTAAATGCTTCACACGAGTAGCTACTAAATCTTTGATTTGCTCATAATTATTGCCTTTATCTACGCCTCCTGCAATCCAAATTATTTTTTTCTTTTCCTCAAAGCTATCCAAGGCATAAGAAACAGAATCTACATTGGTAGCTTTGGAGTCGTTAATAAATTTTACACCCCGTACCTCTCGGATGAGTTCTAATCGGTGGGGAACTCCTTGAAAAGTAGCTAAACCTTCTTTAATTTTTTCGTTATCTACGCCCAAAATTTGTGCTACCAAAATAGCTACCATTGCATTCAAAATATTGTGTTTGCCAGGAATAGGTATATCGGCTTCTTGAAAGGTAAGTTGCGAAGGACGATTGTAAGGCAAACGTGTAATAATTTTACCCTTCTGATAGTAAGAAACTTTGGAGATAGCTTTCAAATCTTCTCTGGCGGTAAGCGTAATAGCCAGTTGCTGAACAGCGGGTTTGAGCTTTAAGATTTTTTTCTCAATAATTTCGCTATCAGCATTATAAATGAAAAAATCATTTTCATCTTGGCTACGAATAATACGAAATTTGGCATCGGCGTAAGCATCAAAATTTTCGTAGCGGTCAAGGTGGTCGGGAGTGATGTTCAGAATTGCAGAAATGTAAGGCTTAAACAAAAAACAACCATCTAACTGAAAACTACTCACCTCCAAAACATAATACTCGTAGTGATTTTCAATAACTTTTTGAGCAAAACTTTCTCCCACATTGCCTGCGAGTCCTACATTTAGCCCTGCGTTTTTAAGAATGTGATAAGTAAGCAGTGTGGTAGTGGTTTTACCATTAGTACCAGTAATGGCAATGATTTTTGCTTTGGTATGCCTGAAACCAAATTCTATCTCAGAAATAACAGGAATTTGTTTTTCATAAGCGGCAAGGACAACAGGATTATTTTCAGGAATACCCGGACTTTTGACAATTTCGTTGGCTGAAAGAATTTTTTCCAAAGTGTGCGTACCTTCTTCAAAGGGTATCTGATTTTCTTGTAAAATTTTTTTATACTTTTCTGCAATTTTACCTCCGTCAGAGACAAAAATATCATAGTTTTTGGCTTTGGCGAGCAAAGCGGCACCTGTACCACTTTCGCCTG
>JANWZC010000056.1 GCA_025054975.1 Raineya sp. | reverse complement strand
CGCCGCAATAGCCACGCGAGGTTTATCTTTGCGGTCTTGGCGGGCATAGCCAAAATAAGGCATTACTACGGTAACGTATTGAGCCGAAGCCCTACGAGCCGCATCTATCATCAATAGTAATTCCATTAAGTTATCGGCAGGAGGGAAAGTAGATTGAATCAGAAAAACGTTGCACCCCCGTACCGACTCATTAAAACTTGGACTAATCTCCCCATCGCTAAATCGCTGAATAGTGATTTCTCCCAACTCTTTGCCATACTCTAATGCAATTTTTTCGGCTAAATAACGAGAAGCAGTAGCAGAAAAAAGTTTCACAAATGCAGGATTTGCCATAAAAATTTTTTTGCAAACTTACAATTCTTTTTCAAATAGTAGAGAAATTTTTGAGTTTTTTTCAAAGAACTTGTCTGAATTTTACATAAATATAAAAAATTGATAATCAAATTTTTAACATTTGAAATATATCTTGCATAGTTGTATAAATTTTGTGAAAATACGCTTGCCCCAAAAGATGAAAAAACATTTGACTGAAAAAATTATCAAACTAACGCACGATATTACCCAAGAGGCTTGCTATTTCTCGCTCAATATTTTTAAGTTCGGCATGGATTTGCAAGAAATGATTTTGCTCTTCATCGGTAGAGGCATCTTTGAGGTGTTTTTGATTCTCTTGAATCATTCTTTGTATGACTTTCCACTTCATATGCATTATGGCTTCATAAGCTACTTTATGTAGTTTTTCGTCTTTGGTAGGTACTCTGACCCCTCCTTTTTCAAACCATTTGTCGCTTAAAGTATATTTTTCAGCGACTAAATCTACCACCGTTTGCCGAATTTCGTGGTTTTCTATCTGCAAGAAGTCGTGGTATGAAAGTATCTTACCTTCAAAAAGATTTCGGATAAAAATTTCAAAAATTTCCTGAAAAATGCTGTTTTCAAAATGCAAACCTTGTAGTTCTTTCCAAAGGTATTGCCCAAAAACCTCGTCTTTCTCAACAGGATAATCAGCATAACACAAAAGCAAACGTATAATTTCACGCTCTTGAAAATAACTATTACTGAAATTAGCACTGCTGGGTTCAGTTGAATCTGTATTTTGTAAATTGGAAGGTAAAATTTCAGTAAATATTTCTGTTTCTGTTGAGGTTTTCTGTTTGAGTTCTTTGCTTAAAATCTTGTTACCCTCACGAATCAAAATCTCTTCTTCAATACCAAAAATTTGACTGCACTCCTTAAAAAACAAATTACGACGTATCACATCAGGAATTTTGACAATACTGCTCACTACTTCACGAATAGCCTCACCACGCTTGAAGGGGTCATTTTGAGCATTTTTGAGCAGAAATTCCGTTTTGAACTTAATGAAATCTTGTGCCTTTTCCTGAATGTAGGTAAGCGTAGCATTTGTTCCGTACTTTTGCACGAAACTATCGGGGTCTTCATCTTTGGGCAACCACACCACTTTTAAGGAAAGTCCTTCCTCTAAAATGATATCTACGCCTCGCATAGCGGCGTTCAAGCCTGCTTCATCGCCATCGTAAAGTATGACTACATTGCTTGTAAAACGTCTAATCAAACGAACTTGCTCTTGCGTGAGCGAAGTACCCGATGAAGCAACTACATTCGTGATACCTGCCTGATGTAAAGAAATCACATCAGCGTATCCCTCAACTAATAAGCATTCATCTTTTTGCAGAATACTTTTTTTTGCCTGAAAAAGTCCATATAAGACTTTGCTTTTGTGATAAAGCGGAGTTTCAGGAGAGTTAAGATATTTGGGGGTATCTTTATCTTTTTTGAGAGTTCTTGCTCCGAAAGCGATTACTTTGCCCGAAACATTGTGAATAGGAAACATTATACGCTCACGAAATCGGTCATAATATTCATTCTTGCCCTCTTTTTTTTGGATAAGCCCTGCTTTTTCCAAAATTTCAGCATTATAGCCTTTGCGAATAGCAGTTCGGTAGAAAGTGTCCCAATCACTTGCCGAATAACCTAATTCAAAAGTTTGGATGGTCAGTTCATTGAAACCACGTTCTTTCAGGTAAGAAAGTCCAATAGCTTTACCTTCGTCGGTGTAGAGAAGTTGCTCTTGATAAAAGTTTTTGGCAAAATTCAAAGCAATATAAAGAGCATCAATTTCATTTTGTTTCTGAATTTCATCAGAAGTAGTCGAGAAATTGGTACTTTCAGGGATTTCAATTTTGTATTTTTTGGCAAGTTGTCGCAAGGCTTCACCATAGCTCACACCTTCAATTTCCATTACGAATGTAACAGCATCGCCCCCCTTGCCACAACCAAAACACTTGAAAATACCTTTGGCAGGCGAAACGAAAAAAGAAGGAGTACGTTCATTATGAAATGGGCAACAAGCCTTATAGTCTTTACCCGATTTTTGCAAATTGACGTAATCATTCACTACCTCAACAATATTGATGTTTTGGTAGATTTTATCAACTATTTCTCGTAGAATATGCATAGAGAGTAGCCAAAGTTAGATTTGTTTTTTGTAATGCCTTCCAATGCCAAAGGAACAATAATCTCTTGTAGAATTTACAAGACCTAGCCTGCAAAGTTATAGTTTCGTTGAAAACATAACAACTACTCATATTGATGAAAAAGCAAATTCGTTGGAGAGATTACACTCTTACGATAGATAACGTGAATTATGAGTCCAATCTTAGATAAGTGCAATGCAGACTTAATCATTACAATTACCCCAAACATTTTTCACAAATAACTGCATACAATTAACCAACGACTCACATTGTAAGTAAATTGCTCAAAATAACGTTTTTTTAACCTCACCCCCTGCCCCCTCTCCAAAGGAGAGGGGGACTCACCTAACCCCTAAACTATCAACTTACTAATTTGAATTGTGTAGCTAAATCTTGGATAAGTACAATACAAGCTCAATTATTTTTACAATTATCCTAAGTGTTTTCCACAAATAACTGCATATCAAAAATTTAACTAATAACTCACGTGATAGATACCAACTTTCTACCACAAAACTACTTTTCGCCTGTGCGTGTAAAAGGTACTTTTTATGATTTATACCGAACTTCTACAATATTACAAAAAAACAGATTTCATAACGATTTTTCTTTCTCGCTTCCACAAAAGATATACTGCCGAAGCAGTTTAATTCAATTCTACACTTACTCCTTCTAATTTTTCCAAGTTTTCCAAAAATTCATTCTCAATGCTTACAGCGTATTTTTGCGAAAAAGCCTGCAATTTTATGTTTTCTTGGCTATCCCAAAATTGTATTTTAAGTGGAACTTTGCCTTTGCTTTCCTGCAAAAGATTTTCTAATTCTGTGAGTGAATCTGCCGAAAATTGAAGCAAATCTATTTGCAAAACAATACTTTTGACAAACTTTTCACGTACATCAGAGAGAAACTCTATATTTTGCACTCTGAACTCAAATTCTTCGCCGTTGTAACGCTTTTGAACTTTGCCTTTGATGAACAAAAAAGCATTCTCTTTGATAAAAGGTGAGAATTTAGCATAATCCGAGCCAAAGAGTGAAATCTGCAAACTGCCGTCAAAATCCTCTAATTTGAAATTGACAAAGTAATTGCCGTTTTTAGCTTGTTTGGTTTGAGCCTCCGTAACTATGCCTGCAATAGTGATTTCTTTATCTTTGAAAAAGGGTTCAGGGTTATTTTCGCTTTTAGGCTTAAAAACTTCTTTTAGGGTGCAAGTAGTGAATTTTTTGAGTTCTAATTGATAAGCATTGAGCGGATGCCCCGAAATGTAAAAACCCACGACTTCTTTTTCTTTGTTGAGACGTTCTAAATTGCTCCAAGTTTCAAAATTTTTAGGAATTTTAGGGGGAGGAATAAGTTGCGTACTTCCACCGCCGAATAAAGATTGTTGAGCATTATTTTTTTCAGCTTGCAAGGCATTGCCATAACGAATTAGTTTTTCTATGAAAGTGGTATCATCATCTTTTTCTTTGGCAAAATAGGCTTCACGAGGAATTTCTTTGAAGGTATCAAAACAGCCTGCCTGTGCTAAACTCTCCAAAGCCCGCTTATTGACTGCCTGTAAATTCACCCTTTCTACAAAGTCAAAAATAGATTTGAACTCACCATTTTTATTGCGTTCTTCAATGATATTTGCCACAGCCACTTCACCTGCTCCTTTGATAGCCGCCAGTCCGAAACGAATTTGTCCTTTCTTATTGACGCTGAATTTATCTTCACTTTCGTTGATGTCGGGTCCCAGCACTTCCACTTTTTGTTTCTTGCACTCTTCCAAAAAGAAAGTAATTTTTTCAATGTTGCCCATAGAATGGGTAAGCACCGAAGCCATGTATTCGGCAGGGTAATGGGCTTTCAGATAAGCAGTTTGGAAGGCAATCACCGAATAAGCCGCCGAGTGAGAGCGATTGAAACCATATTCGGCAAAGCGTTCCATAATGTCAAAGATTTCATTAGCTTTCTTTTCGTCAATGTTGTTGAGTTCTTTTGCCCCCTTGACGAACTTATCGCGTTCTTTTGCCATTTTTTCTTTGTCTTTCTTACCCATGGCTCTTCGCAACAAGTCTGCACCGCCCAACGTATAACCTGCAATAATTTGAGCTGTCTGCATAATTTGCTCTTGATACACCATAATTCCGTAGGTAGGTTTGAGAATAGGCTCTAAAAGTGGGTGAGGGTATTCTACGGGTTCTTTGCCGTGCTTACGATTGATATACACAGGAATAAAATCCATAGGACCTGGACGATACAAGGCGTTCATAGCAATCAGGTCTTCAATATTGGTAGGTTTGAGCTTACGAAGCCAAGTTTGCATACCTTCGGACTCAAACTGAAACGTGCCAATGGTATCACCTCGTTGATAAAGTTCAAAGGTTTTGGGGTCATCAAGCGGAATTTGGTCAATATCTATATCTTTATCATGGTTTTTCTTAATCAGGGCAATGGCATCGCGTAGAATGGTAAGGGTTTTCAAGCCCAAAAAATCCATTTTGAGCATGCCTGCTTCTTCTATGACTTTGCCGTCGAATTGGGTAATGAGCAGAGGGGTTTCGGGGTCGGTGCAGACAGGAATGTAGTTGGTGATATCATCGGGGGCAATGATAATGCCTGCGGCATGGACACCTCGGTTTCGAACCGAACCTTCTAACACCAAAGCCTCACGCAGTACACGACTGCGAAGGCTATCCTCGGCTAAAATAGCTTTGATTTCAGGCTTTTCGTATTCATCAGCAAGTTTGGTGCCAGGTTTATCGGAAATGAGTTTAGCAAGTTCGTTGGTTTCGTTGAGGGGTAACTCTAAAACACGTCCAACATCTTTGATAGCCATTTTAGCTGCCATAGTACCATAAGTAATAATAGCAGCAACTTGATTTCTGCCATATTTTTCCACTACATAGTCAATTACTTTTTGTCTGCCTTCATCGTCAAAATCCGTATCAATATCAGGCATAGAAACCCGTTCAGGATTGAGAAAACGCTCAAACAGCAAATTATAGCGAATGGGGTCAATATTGGTAATACCGATACAATAAGCTACCGCCGAACCTGCCGCCGAACCTCGTCCTGTGCCTACCCAAACCCCTAATTTTCTTGCGGCATTGATAAAATCTTGCACAATCAGGAAGTAACCTTCAAAGCCCATTTTGTGCATTACCTCTAATTCATAGTTGAGGCGTTGTTCAATTTCAGGCGTAATAGAGCCATACCTTCGTTTTGCTCCTTCAAAAGTCAGATGACGTAAATACTCAAACTGCG
Source organism: Raineya sp. (assembly GCA_025054975.1). Taxonomy (GTDB): domain Bacteria; phylum Bacteroidota; class Bacteroidia; order Cytophagales; family Thermonemataceae; genus Raineya. Next base: position 8,856 of record JANWZC010000056.1, on the reverse strand, counting down.
AACCAAAACCCGCAGGCAAAGGATAATGAGGCATCAGAATATCGCGTTTGAGTTTGAGATTTTCTACTTTATCAAAAATTTCGTTGGTATAATCCAAAGCCGCAGGAATATCTGCAAAAAGTGTATTCATTTCGGCTTGGGTTTTGAAGTAAAATTCATTGTTGGGGAAAGCAAAACGCCCTTTGCTACTTTCTTCATCAGTGGCTTTGGGGTCTGAAAGTTTTGCTCCTGTATTGATACAAAGCAAAATGTCGTGAGCATTAGCATCTTTTTCATCAACGTAATGCGAGTCGTTGGTAGCAATAACTTTCAGGTTATACTTTTTAGCAAATCGGAGCAGAACCTGATTAACATCTTCTTGACTCATGCCTTTACCATTGACATTTTCAATGTGATGGCGTTGCAGTTCAATGTAATAATCCTCCCCAAAAACATCTATCCACCATTGTAATAACTCTTCGGCTTTCTCTTCACCTTCGTACATAATGGCTTGGGGTATTTCTGCCCCCAAACAACAAGAAGTGGCTATCAGACCTTTGTGATATTTCAAAATCAATTCCTTATCAATGCGAGGATATTTGGCATAATAGCCCTCAATAAAGCCCAAAGAACAAAGTTTGGAAAGGTTTTTATAGCCTTCAGCATTTTTGGCAAGAAGTAACTGATGATAACGTTTGTCTTTTTCTCCTTTTTTGAAATTTTTCTGGAAGCGGTCTTTGACTAAATAAAATTCACAACCTACGATAGGCTTTAAGCCATTGGCATTTGCTTCGGCAACAAACTTGAAAGCCCCAAACATATTGCCATGGTCGGTGAGGGCAAGGGCTTTCATGCCGTCATTTTTGGCTTTTTTCATCATTTCTTTGATACTTGCCGCTCCATCCAAGAGGGAAAATTGTGTGTGGCAATGCAGATGCACAAAAGGAATAATTTGGGACATAACAGCAGAAAGTTTTTGGATGCTAATATGAGGAAAAATTAGGGAAAAATAAGTTTTGTTCTGAAAAATTAGGCAAAAATCAGTGAAAAGATAAAATTTTATCAAACTTTCGCTTGACTTGCATTCTATTTGGTTGATTTACAGGCTAAATTTTATGAATTTGACGGAAGGAATAATATTTAGAAGTTGTTTTCTTGCAGAAACTTAAAGATAACACCTTCTTTGAGCGAGTAGTGTGAAACACGAATCTGAGAAATCTTGTATTTGCGTAAAACAAAATCCAAAAGGCAAGAAGCAACTACAATCATATCGGCACGCATGGGCGTCATGCCTGGAATAGCAAGTCTTTCGGCGTGGTTTTTAGTAAGAAATTCTTGAAAAATAACCTCAAATTCGGCTTGAGTAAAGGCACTTTCTTTGGCGTTGTAATCTAATTTTTGGTGTTTTTTGATAAGATTGATGTCGTCAATAGTATCAAAAGTTCCCGAGCAACCAATTAGCACATCAGCAGGGTAGATTTGTAAAATTTCCGTAAGAGGCTGAAGAGTAGTTTCTAAAAAATCATTGAGGGCAATTCTTTCAGTTTCAGTGATTTTTTCTCCTTGCATAAATTTATCCAAAAGCCTTTGAGCCCCAATTTCAAAACTTTGTTTCCAAAGCATTTTTTCAGAGTCGCACAAGATAAATTCCACGCTACCACCACCAATATCCATAATTAGCGAGTTGCCTTTACCTATTTTGAGAGCGGCTTTTACGCCATAGTAGATGTATTCTGCCTCTTGCTCGCCTGAAATCACGCAAACTCGCAAACCTGTTTTTGCGTAGATTTTTTCAATGATTTCTTTTTGGTTGGAAGCATTGCGAAAGGCACTGGTGGCAATGGTGAGCGTATTTTCGGGGGCAATGGCATAATATTCTAAAACCTCGCAGAATTGCAGAAGGGCTTTCAAAAGTCGTTCTTGTGCGGGTTCGGTAATAAAACCATAACTAATACCACCTTCACCAATTTTGGTAGCGATTTTTTCTTTGTGTAGTATGCGAAAAGGCGTAAAAATTTGCTGCTGCGAAGGGACTTCCACCACCAAGAGATGAGCCGTATTTGTGCCAATATCAATAGCGGCTATATGCTTGGCTGTTTGAGAATAATCTTTTACCTTTGAGCGATATGAATGCAGAGTGTTCATAAAAAACGACTGCAAAGATAGTGTTTTTTCTTAGAACAAATATCAAAACATTGTGAATTTTTTGTTAAATAATCAGCAAATAACTTGCCAAATGTTCCTGAAAATTTTCTTTCTAACACTTGGGTTTGTTTTTTTGTCTTTGCATTTTGCAATTTGGCTAATTTCTTACGAAAAGTTACTCCTTTGGCTTGCAGAGGCTTATCCTTTTGATGAAATTCAATGGCAAAAACTTACAACACAAATCTTGAAAAAATTTAATTTTATTATTTTGCAAATTGTTGTTAGCAGTTTATTTTTGGTGTTTTCGTTTTTGAGCTTTTGGCTTTCAAGAAAATATACACAAGTACAAGAGTTTTTAAGTTTTATCAGAACAAGCCTCTACCAAAAATTTAGGAATTTTTATTGTACTTTTGAAAAAATAACCATTGTTCAAAAAATTATCGTTGTGATTTTTTTGTTTGCAAGTTTTTTATTTAATGCTTTTTGGCTTAATTTCAAAGTCATACATATTGACGAGGCTTTTAGCTATGTGCATTATGCAAGTAAAGGATGGATAGTTTCAGCTTTATATTATCCCAATCCAAATAATCATATTTTGTTCAATTTGTGGGTAAGTTTCTGGGAAGGAATGTTTTCCAATAAAATTTGGGCGGTTCGTCTGCCTTCAATGCTTTGCTTGCTCCTTTTGCAAATTCTACTTTTGCGTTTTTTCTTGCAAAGAAATTCTTTTGAAATAGCTTTGGGGTTAGTGGCTGTATTTACTTTACTTTCGCCAGTGCAGGCGTATAGTGTAAGTGGGCGAGGTTACCTTTTGCTTACGTTATGTGTGTGGATTGTAGGAAATTCTTTTTTGCAAATTCTTGAAAAAGTACAAAAAAAAGAAAATGCTGTTTTTGAGAAAATCGTTTTTGTTTTGGCAAGTATAGCGGGTTTTTATACGATTCCGTTGTTTGTGTATTATTTTTTGGGGATGGTTTTTAACCTCACCCCCCAACCCCTCCAAAGGAGAGGGGGCGATTTGACCTCACCCCCCAGCCCCCTCTCCAAAGGAGAGGGGGAGGATTTGACCTCAACTTCTAGCCCTCTTTCCAAGGGAGAGGTGTTTGACCTCACCCCCCAGCCCCCTCTCCAAAGGAGAGGGGGAGCATTTGCACACATAATTTCAAAGTGCAAAGTTTTTTGTTTATTCTTTCTGCTAAACTTAAAGATGTTCTTACCATTATTTTTTTGGATTGTTGGGGGAGTAGTAGTGCTTTATTTTCCTGTCTTTTTGCTGAATGGTAAGGAAAATTTATTTGCGACTTCTTGGCAAAGTGAGGCTCAAAGACAATTTGAGCAAAATTTTTGGCAATATTGGCAAGATTTTGGCGATTTTTGGCTTGGCATTGATAACTCCTACATTTTTTTCTTGCCATTACTTATTTTTTTAGTGTTTTTTTCGCTCATAAATTGGTCAAGAATATCTGTTCATACAAAATTTTGGCTGAAAGTTTTAGTGATTTGTCTATTTGTGATGATTTTACAACAAAAATTTTTGCCCGTGCGTGCTTGGGTGGCTTTTGCGATTTCGGTAGTATTTGTTTTTGAAGCGTTTATCAGACTTTTACCAAAGTTCTGGAAAATATTTGCCTTAATTGGTGCGTTGTTGATTTTAAGTGCCTCGCAATTTTATCAGATTCAAACTTATAGGCAAACTTATTCAGTTTATCTAAGTGCTTTGAAAGAAATTCAAAATTTGCCTTTCAAGCCCCAAGAAAAAGTTTTTAGCAATGATTTAGTTTATCAAAATCTTATTGCCTTTTACAATTTACAGGAAAAATGGCATTTGCAAGTGGATTATAGCTTCAAAAACAAGAATTACGACTGGATAATTTTAGATAAAAATATGCCCTTCAATGATGACTTCAAAAAATATCAAAAATTTAAGGAAACAGCGTGGGTATGGATTTTGAGAGACAAGACTTCTATGATGAAGTTGAAACTCCTTCGTTTTTAAGTATAATTATATCGCTATCATTATTGAGGAGATTATGAGTAATTTCTGGCAAGCATTTTTTGAAAAGATTTATTAAATCATTCTTGCTTGTGTTTCCTGATTTGACGAGTATAAGCTTAGGAGGTTGTTTTTTTAAGATACAACTATCCCAAAAGTCAATATCTTTGGAAATAACTACAAAATTTTCTTTTGCAGCAATTTCTCCAATTTCTTTATCAGTGGTTTGATTTCCATTTGCAAGTTGCGAAGTGTGTAAGACTTCAAAACCTTGCTCTATAAATATTTTGCATAATGAAGGTGGTAATTGTGCATCAATAAGAAATTTAAGTTGCATGAAGTTCAAATGATTTGGTATTCATAACTTCAACAGAATATTGCAGACATGCTAGAATATCCTCGCGTGTAAGGTCATTGAATTCTGCTAAAATATTTTCAATACTGTCTCCACCAGCCAAGTATTCCAAAATACTTGAAACCATATAACGCGTATTGCGTATGGTAGGCTTACCATGACAAATTTCAGGATTAAGGGTTATTCTATCTAAAAGATTAGACTTCATAACAATTTTGGATAGTTTTTCTAAATTTTGTAAAATCAAACTTATTAGGTTATGCAAATATACGAATTTCAAAAGATAAAATCCACAATTTTTTGGCAAAGTTTATTTTTTTCAAACTCATTTTCAGCGAGTTGGCGGGCATTTTCAGAATATTTTTGCAAGAGACTTTTATCTTGCAAAAATGGCTGAATTTTTTGTTCAAATTCTTGGGGTGTGCCTGCATAAAAACCACATAGATTTTGTTCAACAAGGTTTTTAATCCAGCCTTTGGTGTTGGTGATACACATTTTACCTGCCGCAATGCCATCAAAAAACTTATTCGGACTGCAAGTTTCTAATGCCTCAAATTCAGCAAAACTCACATAAAAAGCATCAACGTAGGCAAGCAGTTCATTCAGCTGATTTTTAGGCTTTTCGTCAAAAAATTGCACATTGGATGGGGCTATTTTCATCAATCGCCGCTTTTCTGAACCATTGCCAATTATCCAAAATTCAATTTGTGGGCATTTTTGAGCTACTGCAAGTAATCTTTCCAAAGCATTTGCCTTGCCTATGCTTCCGAAATAAGCTATTCTAAAAGGCTCATTTTCGGCTTTTTTGTTCTGTGGGAAAAAAGTTTGACAATCCGACATGTTAGGTACGCACAAAATAGGCTTTTCAGGAACAATTTTATGCACATACGCCTGCATTGGCGGTGAAAGTACTATGATTTTTTCGGCATTCTGATAAATCTTTTTTTCAATCCAAAAAAGCAATTTCTGCAAAAATCTGTTTTTCACAAAGCCCATTTCAATAGGTACAAGTGGCCACAAATCACGCACTTCAAAAACATAGGGAATTTTTCGGATTTTTTTCAAAATTAAAGCCACTATGCCCACCGTGAGCGGTGTAGAAGTAGCATAAATATACGAAATCTCTTTGATATGAAATATTTTTTTTGTAGCTTTCAGTAGAAAAACCAAAAAAGCAATTATTCTACGTACAAAGTTCATAGATTGTTTGTAATCTACTTTTACATAATGAATTTTCAGGCTTTCAAATGTTTGTATTTTTGCTGTATGACCTGCAGTAATTATTTCAACGCAAAAGCCTTTTTTTTGTAGGGCTTGGGAGATATACCACGACCTATGCGAGCCATTTTCGGTAGATTTTCGGAAATATTGATGTAGATAAATTATTTTCAAGATTTTGCAAATCTAATTAAGTGTTGCAACAAAAAATTTTTAGGTTTATAATATTTTTTGCTTGAATGTAAATTTTTTTTGCGAAATGCCAAAATCTAACTCTATAATTGAGTTTTTTCGCCCTAAAACTACCTTTTCGTTGGAAGAAAAAATCTTTTATGTGATTTTTTGGATGGCAATTTTAAGTCTTTTAGCGGCTATTCCTATCAATTTTTACATTGATTTTGAATTAATTGCTTGGTTTTGTGTAGGAAGTATTTTTGTTTATGTAGGCATTTACTACTTGGCTTTCAAAAAAAATAAATTTTGGCAAGCTAATATTGTATTTTTCGCTTATACTGCCATACTACTTTCTTACTTTTACTTTGGAGGCGGCGGTATTCAAAGTAGAGTACCTTTATATTTTGTTATTTTAGGAGTTCTTGCACCTCTTTTGTTACCAGAGCAGTGGCATTGGAAAGCTTTATTTTTAGTATGCGGCACACTTGTACTTATTTCAATCCTTGAATATTTTTATCCTGAATTAGTTACTACTTACCCTGGCAATAGAAACTTTTTGTTTATAGACATGACCGTCACGCATGTCATACTCACTTTTACAGCTTTTGGTATTGTTTGGGTAGTTCGCAAAAGTTATGATGATAAAAATCGCAATCTTGAAATTAAAGAAAAACTAATTGTGCATCGGAATGCTATTCTTGCCGAATATTCCAAAGATTTAGAAAGAAAAAATAAAGAATTAGACATGCTCAATGCTTCCAAAGATAGACTATTTTCTATCATTGCCCACGATTTGCGTAGCCCTTTAAGTTCTTCTAAATCTCTTGTAGAGCTTGCTTGCCAAGGAGATTATCCTTTGGATAGTTTGAAACAACTATTGCCCGATATATACCAAAATTTGAGTTATACGCTTAATTTAGTTGATAACCTACTCTATTGGGCAAAAAGCCAATTAGATAATGCCGAGCCAACTTTGAGAGAAATCAATCTTAATAAATTTTTGGTAACTACCTTTGATAATCTACAACTTATTGGGCAGTACAAGCAAATTAAATTGATTTTAGATATACAACGTACAGAAGGATTTATTAAAATCTGCGATGAGCAAATGATAATGATTATGCTTCGGAACTTATTCTCTAATGCAGTGAAATTTTCTCCTGTGGGAGGGAAAGTTGTTGTTAGCACGGACTGGGATAAGAAATTTTTGAAAATTCAGGTAAGAGATGAAGGTGAAGGCATTTCTGCTGAAAACTTAGAGAAAATTAGAAATGGAATACTTTTCTCTCAAAAAGGTACTATGAATGAAAAAGGAACAGGTTTAGGTTTAAGTCTTGTGCAAAGTTTAATGAGAAAATGTAATGGATTTTTAAGTTTGGAAAGTATTGAAAATCAAGGTACAATCGCAACTTTGCATTTCCCAATAGCTATAGTAACTAATCTTGGTAAAGGTGCAAATGCTATGGAAATAAATTAAACGAAATTTTTGCAAATCTTTTGAGCATCTTTATTTTTGCAAAAATTTACACTTCTAAAACTACGATGAACCTGAATAATTTTGAGAAAGTTTATTTTCTGGGCATTGGTGGAATAGGAATGAGTGCTTTGGCAAGATGGTTTAAGGCGTATAATTACGAAGTTGCAGGCTACGACAAAACTCCTTCATCTATTACTGAACAGCTCTCTCAGGAAGGTATCAATGTTATTTTTGAAGAAAATACTGATTTATTGCCTCAAAATTTCATTCCCGAAAATACTTTGGTAGTTTATACTCCTGCTATTCCGCAGGAAAATAAACTTTTTCAATTTTTTCAAGAAAAAGACTACAAAATCCTAAAAAGAGCAGAGGCTCTGGGGCTTATCACGCAGGATAATTTTACGATTGCCATTGCAGGCACACACGGCAAAACCACAACTACTTCTATGGTAGCTCATTTGCTTTCTTTTGCCAATAAACCTGTAACAGCTTTTGTGGGAGGTATTACGCAGAATTATGCTACTAATCTGCTTTTAAGCAACGAGCCAAATGCCTACATAGTAGTTGAAGCTGATGAATATGATAGGTCTTTTCTAACTTTGAACCCTAATATTGCCGTTATTACTGCTACCGATGCCGACCACTTAGATATTTACCAAAGCCACTCAGCGGTGCAGGAGGCTTTTGAGATGTTTGTGAGAAAAATCAAAGTTAATGGAACTTTATTTTACAAGAACGGACTGCCTTTGAAAATTCAAAATCAAATTCAAACTGCTACTTTTGGCTTACAAAAAGGGGAGTACCAAGCCAAAAATATTCGCATGCAAGACGGAAATTTTGTTTTTGATGTACTTACCCCGCAAAGTATTTTAGAGAATTTAGTTTTACAAGTACCAGGTTATCACAATATTCTGAATGCTTTGGCGGCAATAGCGGTAGCTCAAAATTTGCAGATTCCTGATGAGGTTATTCAAAAGGGTATTGCGGAGTTCAAGGGTGTGAAACGCCGATTTGAATACATCTTGAAAACTGAAAAAATTATTCAAATTGATGATTACGCTCATCACCCCGAAGAGATACGAGCTTTTCTGACAGCAGTGCGTATGCTTTATCCTGAAAAACACATTACAGCGATTTTTCAGCCTCATCTTTACACACGCACGCGTGATTTTGCTTTGGAGTTTTCGCAGGCTCTTTCGCTTGCCGATAGGCTCATTTTACTGGACATTTATCCTGCTCGTGAAAAACCTATTGAGGGGGTAAGTTCTAAAATCCTTTTAGAAAAAGCTCAAACTACTGAAAAATTGCTTACTACCAAAGAAAATTTGTTGCAATTTTTGAAAATACTTGATTGTGAAATTGTTGCAACTATTGGTGCGGGAGATATTGATAGATTAGTACAGCCTATTCGAGAAATTTTGGAAAAAAAATAAAATTCTTTTGCAGGCTGATAATTTTTTTGTAGGTTTGAAAAGTAAAATCGCAAAGTTGCATGGAAAACTTTTTAGAACTTCT
>JANWZC010000055.1 GCA_025054975.1 Raineya sp. | reverse complement strand
CACAGAAAGGACAATACAATCGTGGCGAGAGCAGAAACCTTCTACTTTTACGCCGTTCAGATTTTTGAGGGCATTTTTTAGTTGCTCCCAACGCAAAACTTTTTGCTCACATTCGGGAATACCTAAAACTAATTCTTTGTAAGTGCCTTGGGCTTGGGCAAAATGGATAAAAAGCCCTAGAAAAGCGGAGAATAATAGTTTTGTTTGCATATGTATTATATTTTGTTGTTTTTTCATTTTGCAAATTTAGCAAAATTTTATTTTGTATTTACATATATTTCAAAAATTTTTTATTTATACTTCTTGCTCTGAAAAGGTAACTGAATTTTGAAAAATTTTTACTTATCTATTTTTTGTTTGTGTTCATTGATTTTTTGGTTTCATTCATCATTTTTCAGGTGGAATTTAGAAAGTGAGCAATTATTTTTGGTTCAGTTATTCACCCCAAAACATAAAATTTATGAAACGCTCACCTTTTGGTTCAGTTTTCACTTGGCTGGCTTTGTTGAGCCTGCTGGTGATAAGTTCTTGCAAGAAAAAAGAACTTTCAGAGACTGCAAAAAAACTTATTGCCAATCAATGGAAGTATGATACCAATGCCAACCTTGATGCAGGCAATCAGAATTTGGAAAATTCTACGGGAATTAAATCTAATTTCCAATTGGGTGGAGATGTCAAGAAAATAGCAGATTTTCTTTCCGAAACACTCACCTTCGGCGAAGACACCAAAAACAATAAACTTGCTTATGAAAAGAAGTATGGTGAAGGGATTCTTTCTACAAGTGCTTTGGGCTGGTGGGAATTGAAAGATAATGACAAAACCCTCGTACTTAAAGAATGGGATAGCCAAGCAGGCAAAGAAAAAGACCCCATAGAATATGAAATCAAAGAACTTACAAGTGAAAAACTTGTCTTGAAGCGTAAATCCGACAACACCACTCACATCTACTTGGAGAAAAAGAAATTTGAACAAAAAGCCCAAGAGTTTGCCGAAAAAGAAAAGGCAAATCAAGCCAAGCCTATTGCCGAAATTCCCGAAGGCATAGATGAGAGTAAAATCAAAAAAGACTGGAAAGTAGGCGATAAAGCTGAAATCTACTGGAAAGGTCAATGGTACAAAGGCTCTATTGTTGAAGGTAAAAATGCCGAAGGAAAATTCAAAGTGCGTTACGATGGCTATGATAGCAACTGGGACGAGTTCGTAGATGTAAGACGCTTACGTGAAATTCAAGGCGGACAGCAGGTAAAATCTGATGAAAAAAAATCCCAAAACGAATACAAAGTGGGCGATAAAGTAGAAATTCTTTGGAATGGTTCTTGGTACAAAGGAAGCATTATCAGTGCCAAAAATGCAGAAGGAAAATACAAAATTCACTATGACGGCTACGATAGCAACTGGGACGAGTTCGTTGAACCCAAACGCTTACGTGCTTTAAGTAAATAAAGACTAAATTAAAATTATTCTCTCCTTGATGCTATTAGTAGAGTTGGTATAAAAAAACTAAATCCTTGTTTCAACTTCAAATTTTTACAAAAATGAAAAAAGTAAATCAAATCTTGATGATGTTGCTGCTTTTGTTCGGGGTAACTTTTGCAGCACAAGCTCAACTTGGTAAGCTCAAAGACAGAGCAACTAATGAAGTAAACAAGAAAAAAGATAAAGCAGTTAGAGATGCAAAAAATGACATAAGAAATGCCGAAAATTCTGCCGTAGAAAAACTTACAGAAAAGCCCGCTGAAAATACGAAAAATAGCTCAAATGCGAATTCAAATACTAATACTAACTCAAATAACTCAAACAAGAGTTCAAATACTAATAGTAGCTCAGTATCTACGCCTAACGTAAGCCAAATTACCGTAGAATTTGCCACCGATTTTATATTCAAGAACAAAAAAAATAACTTTGAACCCGGTGAGGAGATTTTTGTTCGCTTGATAGCCCCCAAACCGCTGGGAGAAATATTTAAGGAGGCTTTCAAAATGAGTGATATTCCTTTCAGTGGTTCAATGGCGATTGCAATAGCTAAAAACGCCGATGATGAAAATCCTATTGTAGTGGCTCAATATTCTTTTTTCCCCAACCGATACAAAGATGATAAACAATTTGCAGTTACTTTACAAATAGATGATAGTAAATTAGAAAAACTACCCGAAGAAGCAGAAGGCAAAGTTCCTTTTAATTCTATTCAAACACTTGCCAAAGGTGATTTGAAAATGATGTGGGAGCAGGAAGCAGCTAAATTTGCTCCCAATAAATATCAATGGACTATCTTTTTCTTTTTCAGAAAAGCCAATAGCGAAGATATTGCCGAAGCAGGTAGCGGTGTATTTACCTATAACGTTACCAATGAAAACAGAGGAAAACTTGTTTCGGGAATGAATTTTTCCGAAAAGGCTAAATACGAAACTGTTTCTGATAATGGTGTAAAAACCGATTTTCATAAAAAAAATATAGGCAAACTTGCTTTTGCTAAAAGCAATGTATCTGATGATGGAACAGGTGTACAAACAACGTTTACTAATCCTTCGGCAGGAATTTATGCCAAAGCGTTTATGGCTCAATCTATCAAAAATTGGTACGCTCTTAAAGGCAAAGGGGATAGTTACAGCGGAGAACTGATTGCAAGATTTATCATAAACGGTAAAGAATATTTGGTAGAAGAGACCATAAGTAAAGAAGAAATAGAAAAAGCCACTACTATTGGTTTTGCTTTATGTCCTACTAATGAAAAAGACAATAACTGGATTGCTAAAATGTTCATATACATTCTTTCAACACTTCCAGCAGGTAAGCACAAAATTGATATTTCTGTAAGAGTTCAAGATCCTAGATACGATTACAATGAGAGATATTTACTCGGCGAAGGTTCATTAGAAGTAACTATCAATCCTGCTGAGCGGGATGGCATTGTGAAAAAATATGGAAGTGTATTTTATGGAAATTTAAATACCTATCCAGATAAGGAATTAGCGGCACTTATCAAGCAGAATCATCCTGCTTTGGCACATAAAATAACGAATGAAGAAATTGTACGAAATGCCTTTGGGCAAGTTACCCATAGAATGATTGATTTAAAGTATGTTTACAAAGATGAGAAAGGCGACTACATAGTTGGACTCAGGGTAATTAAGCAGGACTTTATTGGCAATCAATGGGCTAAAAGCCTGCCTTATAGACAACATGGTCCTCAATACTATGTTCCTATCATCAATGTTAAACCTTAGCGAATTGGCAAGAAGCTACAAGGTTGAGCCTCCTTGTAGCTTCTTCTAAAACTTATGTTTATGATATTTAGAATGTTTTTTCTTGCTTTTTTCTTACTCATACATTCAGTTTTTGCACAAATAGATTGGCAAGAATTCAAAATGGGTAGTTCGGCTAAAAAATGGAAAGACAAAGCGAAAAATGTGAGCAATCCTAATTTGCCCGAGGAAGAAAGATATATTTTGAATGAAAAAGTCAATTTCTATGGTCTGCAAGCCCAAGAAACCGAACTTTACTTTTTCTATGATAGGCTCTATAGGGTTGAAATGAAATTTCCGCTCAATGCTAATCAAAATGTTCAAGAGATTATAGAAAAAAACAATCTTAGAGGTAAGTTTTATGTAAATGTAGGATATGATGGCACAGTAAAGGTTTCTTATACAGATTATAGTCAAAAAGAATTTCGGGCTTCAGATTTACTGCGTCCTCCTGCAATTTATGTAATTCTTGTTATTATTGCGGCTTTTGTTGTGTGGTGGTCTTTAATGTGGCTATGGGTAAGTTATTGTCCCCGGTGTCGTTCATTTGCTATGAAGCATATCAAAAGAGAAATGCAGAGCCGTTATAGAGATAACCCTGACCAAAGTGTTGTAGAATCCATCTTTTCACCAAGTCTTCAATCATATACCGTGAACAAAGACCACTATAAATGCAAAAATTGTGGATATACCAAAACGTACAAATCTAAAAAGAAATAAATTGATGTTCAACTTCAAAAAGTAATAACCATGAAAAAAATGCTTTCCACTTTGGCTTTTGCACTATTAGCAATGGTAGCAGTGCAAGCTCAGCGTGTACCCAAAGAGGTACAACAAGTTTTAGAGCAATATGTTCAAATTTTGCGTACTTCCGAAAGTTTGGATGCTTGTGCAGAACGTTTTAGAAGCATTGCAGGAGGCTCTTTGGTAGAAGATGACCCCGTAAATGTAAGTTTGCGAAGCACAGTCAAAGATTTTAGCTTAAAAAAAGATTTTAATAACATTCGTTTTTATGCTAATCCTGTGCGTATCAGCAGAGTAACTACCGAAGAAGTAACTAAAATTGGTAGTGGTGAAAGTGCGTTGGGAGGTACTATTTACAAAATCTGGATAGCTCGCGAGGACTCTTCTACGGGTATGCCTGCTCCTGTAAGTATTATTATGCCTCGTAATCATCCTGTTATTAAAACACCCAAAGTGGTAAATATTGGTAGTTTCTAATTATAGTGGGGCTTTTCAAAGAAAAGTCCCCTTGTGTCTGCAAACAAAAATTAAAGAAAAAATTTGCTCATGAAAATTATTAAAATTATATTACAGGGAATCTTGTGGGGAATTATAGGGGCTATTGTTTTTTTCATTGTAGGAATGCTTTTAGAAATTGAATTTAGAACAGGTAAAAATGGAGATATTGATGGTACTATTACAGCTGCATTAACTATCGGTGGAGCTATTTTTATGGCATTGGGAGGTGTGTTTGATGCTATAGAGAAGTACAAAAAGCAGCAAAATAATGATAACGCAAACAAATATCAACGCCGAGGATGGTAAAAGACATACCTGAATTTTGCTATGCTGAAAACTTTGAAAAAATACTTTGAGGCTGACCATTATGCTTCACAGGTAGCCCAGCTTATAGAAAATAAACAAAATCGTATCCTTGAAATGATTTTATTTGTAGGGGCTTTTCTGTGGCTTATTTGGATTTTTTTTGATTATTGGTTTGCCCCTGAAAAATGGCTTCAAATACTGCCTTTTCGGCTTATGGGTTCGTTGGCTTTCTTTTTAGCCTATTTTTTCAAAAGAAAATTGAATTTTAAGCAAAAACAAAATATAGCTTTTTCTACTGTTAATATATCTTTGGCTTATATGTTTGCCATTATTGATAAATCTAACTTCCCAACTTATTTTACAGGTTTTACTTTCACAACAGCCATAATTTACCAAACTTTTCATATAAGCCGAAAACTGAATTTTATATATTCTTTTTCTATCTTGGGGGTTTTCTTGATAGCTTATATTTTTAACGAATATACGTTTGTTGAAATTTTAGGCGGTGGAGGCTTTGCAACGCTTTCCATTTTGTTTCTGATGGCTTTTATTGCCGAAAATAACCGACAAGCTGACATAGATTTTTTTCAAAACACTTTACTTATACAGCAACAAAAACAGGATATTGAGAGCAAAAATAAATCTATTACGGAAAGCATTACTTATGCCAAACGTATTCAGATGAGCATTTTACCTAACGAAGAAGCTGTACGTAAAAGTTTTTCAGATGTGTTCATTATTTACAAGCCCAAAGATATAGTTTCGGGGGATTTTTATTGGTTTGCTGAAAGCAAAGATAAAATTGTAATTGCCGTAGCCGATTGTACAGGGCATGGCGTTCCCGGTGCATTTATGACGCTTATCAATAATAATTTCTTGAATCAAATTATCAAAGAACAACAAATTTTTGAGCCTCACAGGGCTTTGCAATGTGTGAGAGAAAAAGTAATTCTTTCGCTCAATACGTACCAAGAACGTGATTATATTAAAGATGGCATGGATATTTCGCTTCTTAGCATTGATAAAACTACTTTTGAAGTGCAGTTTGCAGGGGCGAATCGTCCTTTGTGGGTACTAAGAGATGAAACCCTGAGCCAAATAGAAGAAATTAAAGGAGATAAACTTTTCATAGGATATGATGATGATTGGCAAAGTAAAAACTTTCAAAAGCAGGAGTTTTTTCTGAATAAAGGGGATAGAATCTACCTTTTTACAGACGGAATTACTGACCAATTCGGTGGTGAGAAAAATAGAAAATTTGGACAAAGCAGACTTAAACAAGTGCTTTTAGAAACGGCTTATCAACCCTTAAAGATACAAAAGATAATCTTGGAAGATGCCTTACAAAGATGGCAAGGTGCTAACCAACAGACCGATGATATGTGTATGGTGGGCATAGAAATTTAGAGAAATCATCACGTTTTTTTGAATAAATAGTTGTTTTGTAAAAGTTTTTTGTTTAACTTAAAACATACAATCAAAATGGAAAAAAAATCAATTTTCTCACTGATTTTCGCAGGAATGGTGCTTTTTTCTTGCGGAAAAAAAGAACAGCAAAGTGCTGGAAGTTCAGATGCTAAAACTGAAAAATCTGACTCCAAACCTGCCAATAAGTTTGTAGGCAAATGGGAGATTGTTCAAGCCGAAGGCGATTTGGCTGAAATGAACAAAGGAACTATCTACAACTTTACCGAAGATGAAATGAGTACCTCTATGGCAAGAGGCAAATACACCATCAGTGGTGATACCCTTATTGTCAATTTTGAAGGTTTGCAAGTACCCTTCAAATATATCTATAAGTGGGAAGGGGAAAAGTTGAAATTAGATGTACTCAATTCTGGTGGGCAAAAGTTTGTTCTTGAAAAAAGATAAGCCCAAAATTCAGCTCTGTAACCTATCAATTTATTCTGCACGCATTTTTACTAAATTCAAAGTTTTATGAAAAAGATAGCTATTGTTTGTATGTTTTTCCTTTTGGGACAAAAGTTATCATTTGCACAAGAAGTCTGTATTACGGCTATGGAGAAAAAGGTTTTGCTGGCTATCAATGATTTCAGAAAATCTAATGGTTTAGAGCCTTTGCAAATCTCCCGAACACTCATGCTCACAGCCAATAAAAACGCCGAAACTATGGCTAATCAGACTTATACAGATTTCAAGGTTACGCAATTTGGTAATTATGCGGGCAGAACCCAAAAAATTAAAATGGCAACTTCGGTTACTACTTACGAGCAGATTGTTAGTACGCTTACCTTGCCAAGTGAATACAATAAAAATGCAAAAATACTGGCTAATACTGGTGAATTTGCTCAATTTTCTTGGAAAGCCATCGGTATTAGTCTTCGTAAAAGTAGCGATGCATCTGTGCCTACCGTGATATGCGTATATGTGGGAGAAAGTGCAGAAGATGTTTTCAACCCTAAAATTTGCACACAGGAAGAGCTTTATTTTAGCCCTAATGTTCAAAAATTGCCCGATAGAGTAGAAGTTGTTGTCAAGGAACTAGAATATAGGTTTATTAAAATAAAGGTAAAAAATCGGGTTTCATGGTACTTGTATGGTTTCAAGAAGGGCTCTGAAGAAGGAAAAGAATTGAATAGTGGTGTGTTTGATATTAAATTAGATAGCTCTCGGCACGCAGTATATGGTGATAAGCCTAATTATGAGGTAGGTACTATCAGTATTATTGTAAGTGAACCTTACAATGATTACGACTATTTTGAAGTTTACTACTTTACCAGACCTAAACCTATTATTCCGCCATTTCATTATACTTTTCGTATTTCAAAAGCCGAGTTGATGAATGCTCCTCAAAAAGAAGTTTGGTATAATTTGGATTATACGAAAGGTAATACTTTGAAAGAACTTAAAGCCTATTTGCAAGAAGACCCTAAAAATTTGTATTTACCCGATGCTCCCTACAAATACACTGTTCTTCACAGAGCAGTGATGCAAGATTGTCTGGAATGTGTAGATTATCTGTTGAATGAAAAAGGCGTAGATGTAAATTTAGAAGCATCGGGCAGAGTAGTTCCTATGGCACTTTGTAAAAGTAATGAAATGTTTGATTTACTGATGACCAAAAAGCCCAGAATGAATGTTGTTAATGAAGTAAATTATACACTGCTTCATGATTTTGCAGGGAATAATATAATGAAGGGAGTAAAATACATGGTTGAGGTACAGAAAGCCGATATCAACGCTAAAGACAGACAAGGTGGGACCCCTTTACACCATGCTGTTAGGGAGAGTAATTATGAAATTGTGAAATATTTGTTAAGTAAGGGGGCAAAACATACTTTTGGCTGGGGGCGATATCCTATTCATTATGCTATTGAGAACGTAGATATTCCTATGCTCAAAATTTTGCTTGAAGGTGGTGGAAGAAACTATAGTAATTTGCCTGATGACTCAGGGTATTATCCTTTATACACTGCACTATTTACAGGAAATTTAGAACTAATCAATTTGTTAATTGAAAATGGGGCAAATTTGGAACAGAAAATGAAAGATAGTTATGGTAGAACTCTACGAATAGTTGATTTTTACAATAATCACGTAAGTAGAAAAAAAGAAGTAATTGATTATCTGAAAAGTAAGGGGGTTAAGTTTAACTAATACTTGCATTCTTTTCCAAGAATTGCAAGAAAAAATCACTTTGCGGTTCTTGGGAGAGGTTTTGATAGGCTTTTCGTAAAAGTTCTACAAAAATTTCTTTCTCTCGTGGCGAAAAATTAAAAAGCATTTCGTCATTTAAGTTTCTGATGCCTTCTTGAATATCTTTGATGTAACGTTGTCCTTTTTTATCCAAAATTAGCACATAGGCTCTTTTATCATTTTCGTTCAAAAATCTTTTGATATAGCCTTTCTGTTCTAAATCATCAACAATACGAACAATAGTGGCTTTATCTACTTTGAGTAAATCGGCTAAATTTTGTTGCGAAAGTGGTTCTTCGGCTTTGCTAATAGCCCAGAGAACAAAAAAATACCGCTCCAAACCTGTAAAATCAAGGTCATAGCTTAAAAGTTTGTGATAAGTTTTATTGAGCAAATAAAAGTACAATCCAAGTGCTTCTAACTGATTTTGCATAATTCAAAAAAATAAAGTTGATGAAAACAACTTTCAAAGATGAACTTTTTTATTGGAATTGAAAAATATTTCAATGAAAAAATCCCAAGTCTCATATCTCATATCTCATATCTCATATCTCGTGTCTCATGTCTTGTGTCTAATATCTCATTCTTCACCTACCACGTAAAACTCTACACGGCGGTTCTTTTTTCTGCCTTCGGCGGTTTTGTTGGAGGAAAGGGGCTTGGAAGAGCCATAACCCGTATAATACAACCTTTTGGCTTCAATACCCTGTGAAATTAGATAATCATAAACAGCTTTGGCTCTTTCTTCGGAAAGTTTGAGATTTTTCATAGGCTCGCCAATCTCGTCAGTATGCCCTGAAATTACAATGTGAATATCTTTGTATTCTTTCATAATTCGCACTAACTTTCCAAGTTCATACTTGGATTCTTCCAAAAGTACCGATTTGCCAAATTCAAAAAGTACATTATTGAGTACAACAGGCTTATTGGGTTCTAAATAGCCAAATTCAGTAGGCTCTAATTGCCAAGGTTTTTCTGCACCTGTAAAAGCAGGGGCAGTGAGTTTGAAGGGTGGGAGAGGAGGTTCGCCTAAAAGCGGTTCAGCAAGAGCATCTAACCAATACAACGAAAGATTATCAAAGAAATAGTATGCCCGATGATAGCTGAACATTTTTTCATAAGCAGGATTTTCGTCAATTTTACGAATATCTTTTTTAGAAAAACTGGAAAATTCGCCCAAAGTCAGATATTCCTCACCCCCTTCGGCAATAAGGGTATCTGTAATTTTTACCCAAGAGCCTTTGGTATCTATGAAAGCAGTTTCAATTTGGGGTTTTGCAGAAAATTTGTCATTAACTAAAACGGGATTTTTGGTAAAAAGCACTCCTATTTTGCTAACGGCATACGAAGCATATTCAGCCAAAGAGATGTACATAGTAAAAATGTAACGATTGCGATGTTTAAGAGGTTCTTTCAGACGAACTTGCACATGCTCGCGATAGAACAGGTCGTCTGTACTTTTGATAGGAGAATGACCTGTGCGTATAATTAAGCCTAAAAAGGCTTTACCTTCTTGAGGAGCAATTTTGCCACAAGGATTATTTTGTGGGGAAAATTTATCACTGCATTCGTGGAAATAATCAGGGGTGCAGTCAGGGGGAGTAGCTTTCCAGTGAGCTACACCACCTATGCGAAACCAGCCAAAATCATCAGGACACTCTTGATATACTTCGAAACTACCATTAGGAATAAGATTTTCCTTGCTTTGAGCTACCGAAAAAGCCTTTGGAAAAAATAAAACAAATAAAAATACATACTTCATAGTGCCTATTTATCTAATATCTTGTGTCTTGTGTCTAATGTCTTGCATCTAATAAATAAACTTGTCTGCCCTTTTTTTAGCCTTTTTGATTCTGCCGTGTTTATCTCTTTTGAGGCGGGTGCCTTTTTGGATGCGTTCTGCTTCAAATTTAGCAAATTCTTGGGGAGTCATATAGGTGGGGCATTTGGGTTTGGAGCAACTTACAGAAAATAGCCCTAACACCAAACTTACATAAAAGCCCAAAAACTTTTTCATAATTTTAAGTGTTTTGCAAGTAAAATTACAAAAAATGCTTATCTTGCAATAGATTTTTTTGGTTGAATTTCTAAAAATCGGAAGTATGTTTGTTAAAGTTGGCTTAAAGCTCTTTGGATTGGTTTTAGGGGCGTTATTCATATTTGCTTGCAAAGGCAAAGAAAATACTGCTACCAAAGGTGTTGTGATAGAAATTGCTCATTTTTTTGAAAATGAAAGTTTGCGTTTGCATAGAAACTATATAAATGATTTTGGTGAGCAGTTTTCAGTGAGTTTGTTGCGATACTATTTGAGCAATTTTCGTTTGCATCGGGCTGATGGCTCAGAATATGTTGTACCGCAAGAAAAATGTTATTTTTTGGTGGAGTTAGATAAGCCGAATAGCCACAGATTAGTGCTTGCAGATGTACCTTTGGGAGAATACAGAAGTGTTTCGTTTCTGATAGGGGTGGATAGCCTTCGCAACACTATGAACCCCAGCCAAAGAACAGGTAGTTTAGATGTTGGCGGTGCCGCCGAAGGAATGTATTGGAATTGGAATACGGGATATATTTTTTTTAAGTTAGAAGGTATTTCGATTGCAAGCGTAAATGGAGCTGGGATTTTTCGTTATCATATTGGGGGCTATGGAGGTTATAGCACTCCAACTTTGAATAATATTCGCTCCAAAACAATTGATTTTGGCTCAACACCGCTCAAAGTACAATCTCACCACACTGCAATGGTGCATTTGAAATTTAATTTAGCAGAATTTTTCCGCAATCCACATAGTTTGAAAATTGCTGATTACTCTGATGTGATGTTTGCTCCTATTTCAGCCAAATATGCCGATAATTGTGCTAATCTGTTCAGTTTAGATTTTGTGCATAATTAAAAAACGAAAAAATTTGTTTTTATGAAAAATATTGATACCTTTGTTCCATCAATCTAAAAATTTGTTTTATGAAAAAAATTGTAATTTTCTTTGTGGCACTTGTATTTTCAGTAGGGTGTAAGAAGGAATCTAAAAAAGGGTCTTGGTTGGAAAATGATAAAAAAGATTTCTTGAAAAACTGCACAGGTAAATTCAAGATGATGAAAGACACAAAAGAAGGAGAGGTACTTTCTGCTCTTGCTAATCTTGAAGAGTTAGGAAATAAGTCTTGTGAATGTGCTTTGAAGAAATTTGAGCAAACTTATGACAACCCCTCACAAGCTAAACAGGACGATGCAGGTGCTTCTGAAATCCTTAAAAAATGTGGTGAAGAGGCAATGAAAGAGTTAATGAAAGTTAAAGAGTAATCATATTCAGATTCAGAGGGAAAACTTGAAAAAATTTTCCCTCTGCTTTTTATTTTTTCTTGTTGTCCCAATTCATTGCAAAATTGAGCGTGAAGTTTTGAGCATATTGCGTTTTGAAATCTTGGTCTTGGTCGTAGAGAATAATTGCCCCCAATTTGACATTCACGTACTTATTCACTTTGGCAATAACGGCTAATTCGGAGCGTACATCAGTTGCCAAAGGGTTTTCGTAAGTAGTGAAAGACCAAAAATGTGCTTGAAAAACAACATTCTTAAACACTTCTTTATTAAAATCGGCTTCCAAAGTTAAGATACCTATTTCATTTCTTACACTTTTGCCTTCTGCAACGCCATAGTTCACTTTGGGGTCAAAAGTATCTGTGGGTTCGTTGATAATGCCATTCCCATTAGCATCAATAGCTCGGTTGTTGTTAAACTCAGGCTCAAAGACAAAAGTCTGACGCATACTCAAAACGCCAAAACGTATCCAAAAATAATTTACAGGCTTATACTCTAAACCAGCGGCTTCAGTGAGAAAAGCAGGAGCAAAAAATTTAGAAATCAAGTTGTCTCTTACGGCTACGATATTGCCCGCATTATCTTTGAACTGACGTTCATATTCAAAACCTGCGTCAAACTGCGTTAGAAGGTTCAAAGAGATAAACAAATTCCAAGATTTGGAAAGTTTGTAACCAAGTTTGGAATCAAAAAGTATGCGGTCTTCGTTTTTACGCAAACTTTGCCCTTTGTTTTTTACAATTCCATAATTCAATCGCAAGGAATTATCCCAAGAAATTTTATCTTTCAAGTAGTTGGCATCTGCATACAAAAAACTTGCTAATGCCACTGAACTCACGCCACCTGCTTTCCAATTATCAGAAAACGAAGCCTGATTAAAGCCCAAACCCAATTGAGCCGACTTTTTCCAGTAACTCGTATCAGAAACTTGATTTTCGTTTTGAGCTAAAACACTTTGTCCCAAAAGAAACAAAACGAACAAATATGCAAACTTTTTCATAAGATTTTTTTTCTGCAAGTAAAAAACATTTTCACAGGCAAACCAACTTTTTTGAAAGTTTTTTATATTTTTGCCTCAATTTTTCAAGATAACTATGGAGCAAGTCGGCAGATATTTTTTGTTTTTACGCTTACTTTTTGTGCATAGAGAAAAATTTAGAGTGTATGTTAGACTCACCATTGAAGAATGTGTTTACATTGGCAATGACTCATTAGTTTTGGTAATTATCATTTCTACTTTCATTGGAGCAGTAACTGCCATTCAAACCGCTTACAACTTGATTAGTCCACTTATTCCGCTTACGGTGATAGGGCTTTTGGTGCGTGATACTACTCTTTTGGAACTTGCCCCCACAATTACGAGTATTGTTCTTGCGGGTAAAGTTGGTTCAAATATTGCAGGTAATTTGGGTACTATGCGTATTACCGAACAAATTGATGCCTTGGAGGTAATGGGTATCAATTCGGTTTCGTATTTGGTGCTTCCTAAAATTATTGCCTCAATGATAACTTTTCCGATGCTTGTGATTATTGCAGGTTTTCTTTCTATCTTGGGGGGGTACATTGCAGGTACGCTTACGGGAGTAGTTTCAGCACAAGAATATGTAGTAGGGGTGAGACAAAATTTTGTTCCTTACAACATTACTTTTGCTCTGATAAAGTCAGTAGTTTTTGCTTTCTTAATAACTTCTATTTCAGCATTTAAGGGGTATTATACGCGTGGAGGGGCTTTGGAAGTAGGTCAGTCTAGTACCAAAGCTGTAACCGCCAGTGCTATTGCTATACTTTTTGCCGATTATGTGTTAGCTCAATTATTGCTGTAAAGAATGAGGCTTATTGAATTGATTGTAAAAGTTTTAGAAGAGGCTACCCATCCTTTGCAACAAAAAGAGATTGTTGAAAGAGTGCTGAGTCATGTTTCTGCAAAAGATTGTAGTGAATTGCAAAGAGTAAAAGTACCTGCTTCGGCAATAGCAAGATGTATCACTAAATATAGTTCAGGAGTAACTCCCATTTTAGGCATTGCTGATAGCGAAAAGGCGAGCTTTAAGCGTTATTATTTACTCAATTCTAATCATAATGCAATAAATCTTAAAGAAATTGATTTACATCCTATACTTGCAAAATATTTGTATAATCAGGGTATTTATGCTAAAACTATTCAGGCTTCTAAAAATATCAAGCGAGGAGAAAAAACATTAGTTTGGACTAATCCTGATATGGTAGGTGTAAAACCTGTTATTTTGCAATGGAATAGCTTTTTTCAAAAAGAGGTAGAAAAACTTGGTATTTTTTCAACAAAGGTATTAGAATTTTACAGCTTTGAAATCAAGGTAAAAATAGACAAATCTAATCTTGTAGAAAGCTATTTTCAAGCAGTTTCTAATTCAAGTTGGGCAAACTTTAATTATTTGGTGACAGCAGATTTAGATAATCAAAAATCTTTTATACAAGAACTCAAAAGGCTTAACAAGGGTTATGGTATAGGTGTTATCTTACTTGATGCAAAACACCCTGAACATAGTTCGGTAATTGTAGAAGCCAGAGAAAAAGAAGTTGCAGAAATCAATTTTATGAATTTTTTATCTACTTACAATACTGATTTTCTGAAATTTATGAATGAATGTTTATCTATTGTAAAAAATAAAACTATCAACACAAATTTCTTTGACAAACTCTAACGCTATGGACACACTCATTATGATTGCCCAAGTGCTTTTGGGACTTTCCATTTTGGTTGGTTTGCACGAATGGGGACACTACATTGCGGCTCGTATGTTTGGTATAAGAGTTGAAAAATTTTACATATTTTTTGATTTCTTTTTTCCTATGCCTAATGTGGCTAATTTTGCCCTTTGGAAAAAGAAAAAAGGAGATACAGAATTTGGCATTGGTTGGTTTCCGTTGGGGGGCTATGTAAAAATTGCAGGTATGATGGACGAATCTATGGACAAAGAAGCCCTGAAACAGCCTCCACA
>JANWZC010000054.1 GCA_025054975.1 Raineya sp. | reverse complement strand
ACCTTTTCAGTTGTCTCCTTTTTCGTTCAAACCTTATGCTCCTGAAAAATGGGAAGATTTTACCCAAGAACTCATTAAAAGCAGCGGGTTTAGCATAGAACAAAAACCACCTACCAATAGCCCTTTCAGCAAGGCAGGCTACTCTTTTTCGTTGCAGAAAAAAGAAAGACAATTTGAAGGAAAAATCCTCAATAAAATCCCTTTTCAGCACGAAAAAAACAAAGTAGTTGAGT
Organism: Raineya sp.; assembly: GCA_025054975.1. Lineage (GTDB taxonomy): Bacteria > Bacteroidota > Bacteroidia > Cytophagales > Thermonemataceae > Raineya. Next base: position 14,611 of record JANWZC010000054.1, on the reverse strand, counting down.
TTGACGAAATTGTTCAAAAAGCCACAGGCGATAAGAAACTTGCCGCTCTCGTAATAGACGTAGATAATTTAGGCTCTCTTTTCAGAGATAAAGAACTTGACGAGTATCAGCGAAACTCGCAAAAACTTACTGAATTTTTTGAAGTAAAATTGTATCACATTCTCCAAAAAGAAATTGACGAACATGCCATCTACCCTGTATTTGCAGGTGGAGATGATTGCTTTTTAGTAGGGGCTTGGGATAAAATCTTAGAAAAATCTCTGACTATACAGGAAAAATTTTCTGCTTTTGCTCGCGAAAATAGATTTTCCAATACGCTTTCGGCAGGAGTAGTGATTGTTTCGCCAAAATTTCCGATGGTGCGTATGGCAGAAGAAGCCGAAAATGTCCTCAAAATTGCTAAAAACTATGGCAAAAATGGAATTTGTATCTTTGGAGAAGTATTAAGCTGGACAGATTTTGCAGAAGCTATGAAAATAGCTAATGAACTTAAAGATTTTGTAAATAAAGACGAACTACCTCGCAATCTGCTTCATCGCTTGCAGTCTTCGGAATTAGGATTTACGAGCCTAGCAGAACAAAAAGCAGGAAAAATCAATTTCCCACGCATTCATAGGTTGATGTACTACCTGCGAAATGTGCAAGAAAATACAGATGCCCGAAAGTATCTGGAAAAATTATTTAAGGACTACAAAGAGGCTCTTTTAGGAAACTTTCTCAAAAAAGCAGGAAGTAAAAATTCTGCTTTATACGTTGTGGCGGCACGTTGGGCAGAATTGCTCACCAAATCACAAGTCAAAGAAAACAAAAACTAAAAATACAAAATTCTATGAACGGAAAGCATACCCCCTCACAGCAAGGGAATAAAGGACAATCAAATAAAAACAATGAGGGCAAGTCCTTTGCAGAACTTGCCAAAGAAGCCCTAGATTTCTTTGGTAATTTGTATGGAGAGATATTGCATTTCAAGAAAAGCCCAAAGATTGATGAACTGTTTCAAAAAACAGAGGAATTTGTACAAAAATACGGCAAAGATGTAACCACTCACCAGTTACGTAATATCTTTCACGAAATCAAAAAAGTAAATGATATAATGCAACTGAAACTGCTACGTCCTAATTTAGCTTACATTGCAGGTAGATTAGATGAAAAAAACAAAGAAGGAAGAATCTTCGTAGCCTTGATAGATAGCCTCATTAAAGAAGCTAAATCCGAAGACATAGATAACTTCAAAGACTTTATGGAAGCTATTGTAGCTTATCACAAATTCTACGGCAAAACTAACTAAAATCATACAAGCCATGAGATTAGAAAGCAAAATCATACTCAAAGGTACAATTACCACCAAAACAGGCTTACATATCGGGGGAGTAAAAGCCTCTATGGATATTGGTGGCTTGGATTTACCTGTTATTAAAACCCCCAAAGGAGTGCCTTACATTCCAGGAAGTTCGTTGAAAGGTAAAATCAGGAGTCTTTTAGCCAAAAAAGAAGGTTCTAACGACATCAAAAACGATAGCGATATTTTGCGTAAAATGTTTGGAGGTATTGAAATCAAAAATTCCAAACCACAAGAAATTACCCGTCTTATTTTTCGTGATGCTTTTCTTGATGAAAAGAAATTTCAAGAGGTATTTCCCGCAGGAAAAGTAAAATTAGAAACTGAATTTACAGAAATCAAAACCGAAAATACTATCAAGCGTACCACTGGTGCAGCTGTAAATCCTCGCACCATTGAACGCGTACCCGCAGGGGCAGTGTTTGATTTTGAAATTGTGTTAGATAAATACAGCGATAGCGAAGCTAAAGAAATTCTCCAAAAACTGCAAGAAGGTATAGAACTACTCAACCAAGACTATCTCGGAGGCAGCGGTACAAGAGGTTACGGAAAAGTAGAAATAGTGTTTGATGAAGAAAGTAAAAAAATCATTCAAGAATTCACAAAAACCTAACTATTGCCTAAATTCCCCAACATAGCCAAGTAAAATACAACTAAAATGCAAGTGCGTATCTTACATTGCAGACCTAATAGCAGATTTCATTTAGGAGAATTTACAGAAATCAGAAGCACTACCCTTACTGATACAGCTACGTATATTCATTCTGATGTACTTTTTGGGGCTTTTCTGTATCAACTTTCCCTGCTTTATCCCGAAAAAGTACCTCATTTCGTAGAACTTTTTACTCAAAAACAAATCCAATTTTCTTCGGCTTTCTACTGCCTGCAAAACACCCACACCCAAAAGAAAATTTTTTTCCTACCTAAACCCGTTAGCCTCAATCTGCACGAAGTAATAAAAGAATCAGGAGAAAGCCAACATAAACAACTGAAATCTATTCAGTTTCTTTCTTGGCAAGTATGGCAAAAACAACTCCTGCCACAAGATTGGTTAGATAAAAGCAGCCAAAGCTGTCAAATTGTTGATGGTAAATTTGTTGTGCTAACAGAAGAAATGCATAGTAACAACAACCTTAAAATCTTTGCCAAAGATGATGCCCTCAAAGTGCGTTTGCACACTACTGAAGAAAAAGGCAATTTGTACTCCCAAACCGATTTATTTTTGCTTGGAAACAAACATTGGCAAGTTCATTGGTATTTGATAGAAAAAAATTTACTCACTAGTTCTGATAAAGAAATCTACGAAAAGGTTTGGCAAAGCCTCGTAAAAGCAGGTATCGGCGGAGAACGTAGTACAGGAGCAGGGAAAATTGAAAATGTTTCGGTTGAAGAACAAGATATTCAATTTCTCCAGCAGGAAAGTTCTCAAAAAATGGCTGTTTCCATTACTTTCCCGCAAGAAAACGAAACTCAGCAACTTTTACTCTATCAACTGAAAATGCGAGGAGGAATGTTTTTGGCTGAAAATTATCGGCTCAAAGTTGTTCAAGGAGTTTTGGAAGGAGCTGTGCAAAAACAAGAAATTCAAGGACAAATCCTTGACCTCAAACCTGATGGCAGTCAGGAAAATAAATTACGCTACGGCATCAACTTTACAGTGGCTCTACCTGAAAAATATATGTTTGCTGAAATGCTGTGAGCAGAGAAAGTTTCAGACCACAGAGAACGCAAAGAAATGCAGAGTTTGGTGAATAAAAAATACAGAACTGCAAAATAAAAAACTGCTGATTTGACAATCAGGTACCTACCCCCCTCTCCTTCGGAGAGGGGGCAGGGAGTGAGGTTAAAAATCCCCCCTCTCCTTTGGAGAGACAAGGGGGCAGTCAAATCCCCCTCTCCTTTGGAGAGGGGGCAGGGGGTGAGGTTAAAAAAACAGAAAAATCAAAGTTTTGGTACAATATGTTGCACAAAATTAGACAGACTCTCTATTTCAAGACACTCAGTCCTGTGTCAGTTACTACGGGAGAAAAATTTTCCCCTTATAGCGACTTCGTGCTAGAAGGCAAACAAATTATTTACATTGACAAAGCCAAATTGAAAACTATCTTTGAAAACCACCCCAATAGAGACAATCTAATAGACCACTATGTGGAAGGTGTAGTTTCAGGCATGGACAATAATCGCAGTCGTTTTGACTTGAAAAAATATTTGCGAAATTTCTTGAAAGTTGAACCTACTGAAATTACTTTACGCAAACACTCTGCTTTCATTAAGGAAGAAAGAAAAATTATTGTAAGCGAAATTCTTAAAAATCCGCATTTTCAGCCCTATATTCCGGGCAGTTCGTTGAAAGGTGCTTGCAAAACCGCCCTGCTGTACGATTGGCTCAAAAATAATCCAAAGGGACAAAACTGGTTGAATAATCTTGTGAAAAATTTGTACGATTTTAGAAGTAAAGCCGAAAGTGATTTACAAAAAGAAATGCAAAATTACAAAATAGCCTTTTCCGATAGCTCCGTGTTGCCTATGGAATGTATGAGTATTTATCAAATTACTCGGCTTAATCTCAAAGAAGGTAAAACCAAAGAAAAAGGCATTCCCCAATTAGTAGAAGCCATTAACAAAGATTATACGTTTTCTGCTGAATTCCGCTCCGAAAACGAACAAGAAGAGAATTTTACTCTTAACGATTTATTCAGGGTGTTTGCTCAATTTAGCAGAGATGCTAACCAAAGAGATATAGAAATGCTTTCGCAAATCAAAAAACCTAATGAAACTACTAAAAAACTGCTTTTGTTTTACGAGGAAATTCAAGAAAAACTTGAAAATAACCAAACCTGCTTCAAGATAGGTTCAGGAAAAGGATATTTTTTCAATTCGGTAGGTTTAGCAGTATATCATTACGACAAGAAAAAATTTGCAGAATTTTTACAAGTTTTCCGACCTGCCCAAAAGAAAATTAACGATGCTCAAAATTTTCCCATTACGCGTGTGATAGATGCTTTTGAGGCTACGCCTTGGGGCTGGCTACAAGTAGATACTCAACCTTTTGCAGCATCAAGCAAAACTCAACCCTCAGAAACGCAAACTCAATCTATTGAGCCTCAAACCCTACAAAGCCAAAGCACTGAACCAACTCCTGAAATTCGTGCCGATTACTTAAAGCCAGGCACCAAACTCAAAAAAGGTGCGTCCATAGATGCCATAGTAGTGCAATCGGGCAAACCGAATAAAGTAAAATTGATGATAGCCCCTGAAAATGAACCTGTTTTTGAGTTGAGAGGTTATAGCAGTCCTTTGGAAGTAGGCAGTATTCTGATTTGCACCATTGAATACAACGAAAAGAAAAACCAAATCCTTGATGTGATATTCAAAAAACTTAAATGAACATGGCAACCGCTGTTTTAGCCATTAGCGACCAAACCGTTCAGAATGTTCAGTTTGTCAAAGAATTTGCAGATAAAATTGAGCATTATTGGTTTGTTACTACCGAAAAAATGGAAAAAAAAGGATGCTCCGATTGGATTTGCAAAACCTTACAGCTCAAAGAAAATTTGATAACCAAAATACTTGTGGATGAGTTCAGTTTGCCCGATATTCAAGAAAAGTTACAAACACATTATCAAGAATCTTCCCAAAATTATTTGGTTAATATCACAGGAGGCACTAAACTAATGAGCCTGGCTATCCACGAGTTTTTCAAAATAAAACCAAACGCTACAATTTATTACCTGACAGGTGAAGATAATCAAATTCTTACTCTTTCACAAAACGGGAAAAAAACTTTACAAAGCAGACTTTCTTTGGAAGAATATTTGAATAGTTATGGCATTATCCTTCGAGAAACCAGCCAACGCACTGCTGTTTATTCCTTTGAGCTTGCCCAGCGTATTTATCAAGAATTTCTCAAACGCGAACCTGCTCATATTCAATGTTTGCAAGAACTTCGAGATTACATTCAAGAAAAAAACAAAAAAGCCAAAGAAGTAATAGTAGAAACAATTCAAGGATTACGAAGTTTTTTAGATTCTGTTGATTTTCCTTATGATAACTACAAAATTTTTCGCAAAGATGCAGACTATCTAACAGGCAAATGGTTAGAGGAGTATGCTTACCATTGCATCAAGCAACAACTAAAACTTTCAGATAAAGAAATTGCTATGGGATTATATCTGCAAAAGAAAGGAATTGAAAACACCGAAAATGATTTTGATGTTATGTATGTTTTTCAGAACAAATTATTTGTAGTAGAATGTAAAACTTCACATAAAGTAGATGGGAAAAACAAACTTACCGAATACATTTACAAGTTAGACTCTTTGCAGAAAGAATTGGGGCTTTTTGCTAGATCGTTTATTTATACGCTGGGAGACTTGCCCACTGATGCTAATCAGCAAAAACAAATTAAAGACCGCTTGAAGTTTCATAGGATTACTTTACTGACCAAAGCGGAAAGTTCCATTGAAAATACTATGACTTTTGGAGATTGGTTAAATAGTTTGCAGAAAGATGCCTAATTTATTTTTACTTTTTTCGCATCGTTTGACGGCTTTGCAGGAGCAGGAGGCTCGGGAGAATTGGGGGGTAGAGGAGATTATTTATTTACCTGCGGACTTACAAGGGATATGGAGTAACTTTCCTGCTGAGCAAGAAAGTATCAGGGGGCATGTGGAGCGAGTTGTAGTTTTTTTGGAGGAATGGGCACGAGAAGGAGATTTGGTGTTGGTGCAGGGAGATTTTGGGGCTACGGTGTTGGTGGTACAATGGTGTTGGCAGAGGGGGATAAAGCCGATTTATAGTACTACACAACGGATTGCTAGGGAGGTGGTGGAGGGGGAGCAGGTGCGAGTGGAGCGGATTTTTGAGCATTGCAGATTTCGGTTATACGAAAAATGGTAAATATTTGATTTTCAAATTTTTTGTTTGAGTGAAGTTGTCGAGGGGAGGTAAAAAGTATAGTTTGCCAATTTAGTATAGCTGAATTTGGGGTTAGAAATAGGGTTAAAATTGTGGTTATCAGTGAATCGTTGAATCGTCGAACACAGGAAAATCTAGAATTGACAATTAGCGATTTTCTTATAAACTTTTCGCAAAAAATTTGATTTTTGTATTGTATTACTTACTTTTGAAGTACATAGAGTAAGGGGTGGTGTTTCTAATTGTATGATAATTTTGTAAAAGAAGGCAAAAGGGCTTAATTTTTCGATTATGTGCGAAGTAATCCAAAATTTAAGGTGTCCCCATTGCCTTGGTGTAAAGGTAGTAAAAAACGGTAAGAAATCCAATGGTCAGCAAAACTACAAGTGCAATCTTGTGGAAAGCAGTTTCAAGCCCAGTATTTCTATAATGCTTGTAATCCTGATATTCAGAAACTGATGAAACGTATGTTACTACGCGGTAATGGCATCAGAGACATCGCAAAGGTACTTTTAGTGAGTATGGGTGCTGTATTGCGACTGATTGTAAGGTGGGACAAAGAAGTGCACAGGTAAAACCTCGCAAAAAACATTACAAAAGAGTACAGATAGATGAACTTGGGAGTTTTGAGGAAAAAAGAAAAGAAAGTGTGGGTATGGTATGCGTATTGCAGTGAAAGCAAAGAGATTTTAGCTATTATATGGGAAAGCAGAATAAAAATAGAATCAGAGACTTGCTCAAAAGATTACGAGGAATTAGCATAGATTTTTTTGCTACTGATAGATGAAAGGATTTTGCTGATTTGTTACCTTACTTTCAACATTTTGTGGGCAAAAGATACACCAAGGGCAGACATTCTTGGCTCAGCAGAAGAGTGAGCAGATTATTCAGGCATACCACTACTTTTTCTAAAAAAGTCATTTATCACTGGTATCATCTTAAAATAAATAATAGTCTGTGCTAACCTAAATAATCTATCATACATTTGAAAATACCACCCGTGAATTTGCTAAAAATAAAAGTTGAAAAGCTAAACTATGTTTTGAATGCAAAAACACATTCATCATACATTTTGAACCTCTGTTTTGTATCAATTTTTTCATAAAAAAACTTATGCTAAATGAAAAGTGGTTTTGAGGAGAGCAATTGTTTGACCCCTCTTTTGATATTTTGGCTTGCCACTAATGAGATTATACAGACCAAAAGAGAGGTTGAAAACCAATTTTTTTGAGTATAATTACTACGTTCTTTCTTGTTATGACCAAAGTACAATATGTCTATTTAGATGAGCATTTTCGCAGCTCCGAGCCTACTAAATTCCCTGAGACCGACCTTGCCGAAGAAGAAATGCTTATCAACTTCGGTCCTCAGCATCCTTCCACACATGGCGTTCTACGTTTAGAAGTAATCACAGACGGCGAAGTAGTAAAAAAAGTTATTCCACATATAGGTTACTTACATCGCTGTTTTGAAAAACATGCTGAAAGCCTGCCTTACAATCAAATTATTCCCTATACCGATAGAATGGATTATGTTGCGGCAATGAACAACGAACTTGCTTTCGTTATGGGAGTAGAACGTATGCTCGGCATTGAGAAAACTCTTCCCAAACGAGTTGAATATATCAGGGTATTAGTGGCAGAACTGAACCGAATAGCATCGCATTTCATTGCCATAGGTACTTATGCCATTGATATTGGGGCTTTTACACCTTTCCTATGGATGATGAGAGATAGAGAACACATTCTACGTATGTTAGAATGGACTTGCGGAGCAAGATTGCTTTACAACTACATTTGGATAGGTGGGCTTTTCTACGATTTACCGATTGGCTTTGAGGAAAGATGTCAGGAGCTAATCAATTACCTTTTGCCCAAATTGCAAGAAACTGAAACCGTACTTTTGGAAAATAAAATTTTCATTCAAAGAACTGCGAATGTGGGAGTTTTACCCTTGCAAGTGGCTATCAATTATGGTGTTTCAGGACCTATTTTGCGGGCTTCGGGGTTAAAATATGATTTACGTAAAATTGACGGCTATTCAGTTTATCCTGAAATTGAATTTGATGTACCTATTGGGCAGGGTATCAAGGGTAGCACAGGCGACTGTTGGGATAGAACTTGGGTGCGTATGCAAGAGTGCAAAGAAAGTATCAGAATTATAAAGCAGTGCCTTGAAAAGCTCACCAAAGAATACAAAAGAGATAAAAATTTTGACCCACAAGCTCTCGTACCTAAAAAAATTCGTCCCAAAGCAATGGATTTTTATGTTCGTGCCGAAAACCCCAAAGGCGAACTGGGCTTCTTTTTTCGTAGCGATGGTAAATCGGAAATACCTTTTCGTTGTAAGGCTCGTGGAGCTTCATTTTGCAATTTGTCTGTATTGCCTGCTATTACTGAAAATGTCTTGATTGCAGATTTGATTGCTATCGTTGGCTCATTAGACTTTGTCATGGGTGAAGTAGATAGATAAACATATTTACGTAATTATGCCCGAGCCTACAAGTAAGGTAACGGTGTTGCTGATTTTGATTAAGACAATAACTTTCATAAAAGTAGCCCCGGCGGGAATCGAACCCACATCAAAAGTTTAGGAAACTTCTATTCTATCCATTGAACTACGGGGCCAAAGAGAATTAAATTACCTTGCAAAAATATTTCTTTTCTTTTAATCGTACAAGTAGGCTCACAAGATTTTTCAGATTTTACTGCAAGTGTTTTCAGAAAAAAAACTAATTTTGCACTCCTAAATGTTGAAAGTCAATTCTTATGAAACCTGTAAGAGTTCGTTTTGCACCCAGTCCTACGGGGGGATTACACATTGGGGGAGTACGTACAGCTTTGTACAACTATCTACTTGCCAAACAAACAGGAGGTACTTTTATCATTCGCATTGAAGATACCGACCAGACTCGCTACGTAGAAGGAGCAGAAGAATACATCATTGAGGCTTTGCGTTGGGTGGGCATTGAAGCAGATGAAAGCCCTGAAAAAGGAGGGAAATATGCTCCCTATCGTCAATCTGAAAGAAAACACATCTATCAGGAATATGTAAAGAAACTCATTGAAAATGGCAGTGCGTATTACGCTTTTGATACCGAAGAAGAATTAGAAGCAATGCGTCAGCGGTTGGAGGCGGCAAAGGCAAAAAATACCTCTTACAACATGGTTTCGCGTATGCAAATGAAAAATTCACTCACCTTGCCTGCCGATGAAGTAGAAAAACGCTTGCAAAGTGGCGAACCTTATGTAATACGCTTAAAAGTGCCTGCCAAGCAAACCATTCGCTTCAAAGATTTGATTAGAGGTTGGGTAGCCGTAGAAAGTGCTACGCTTGATGACAAAGTATTGTTGAAGTCAGACGGCATGCCTACTTATCATCTTGCTAATGTGGTAGATGACCACCTTATGGAAATTACTCACGTTATTCGTGGTGAGGAGTGGTTGCCTTCGGCTCCTTTCCATGTGCTTTTGTACGAAATGTTTGGCTGGCAACACCCTGAATTTGCTCATCTACCGCTTATTCTTAAACCTGACCTCAAAGATGCCAAAGGTAAAATCATACAAGAAAATCACGGCAAACTCTCCAAACGCGATGCCGAAGCTATGGGATTTCCTATTTTTCCGCTCACGTGGCAAGGTTCTATTGGTTATCGCGAGGCAGGTTATTTGCCCGAAGCTATTGTAAATTTCTTGGCACTTTTAGGTTGGAATCCCGGCACCAACCAAGAAATTTTTTCTATGCAAGAGCTTATTCAGCTTTTTTCCATTGAACGCATTGGCAAATCAGGTTCTAAGTTTGAAATTGAAAAAGCCAAGTGGTTCAATCAGCAGTATTTGCGAATGAAAACAGGTAAAGAACTGCTCAAGTACCTTACCGAAGGCTTGCAAAAAGTAGGTATCAATTATTCCAAGTACAACGAAGAACAACTTGCCGCTATTTGCGACATAATGAAAGAACGTGCTACTTTTCCCGATGATATTTGGCGAGAAGCTCGTTATTTCTTTGAAAAACCCACTCATTTTGACGAAAATGTCATCAAGCAAAAGTGGAATGAACAAACTGCCGAAGTGATTGCTTCACTCAAAGAAAAGTTTGTTCAAGAAAGTAATTTCAGTGGCGAAAAAGCCAAAGAGATTTTACATCAAGAGGCTGAAAAAAGAGGTTTGAAACTTGGACAAGTTATGCCTGTATTGCGTGTAGCACTCACAGGCGTAGGTGCTGGTCCTGACCTTTCAGCCATTATGCAAATTCTCGGCAAAAATGAAGTAGTAGAACGCTTAGAAAATGCCTTGAAATCTATTGCTGTTTCTCAATAAAGGTTTTGACTTCAACGTTCAACTTGAAATGCGGATTATTCCTGCTATTGATATCATTGAGGGCAAATGCGTTCGGCTCACGCAAGGAGATTACAGCCAAAAAAAAATCTATAACGAGAACCCTTTGGAAATAGCTAAAATGTTTGAAAATGAGGGATTTCGTTATTTACATTTAGTAGATTTGGACGGAGCAAAAGCTAAAAAAGTTATCAATCTAAAAGTATTGGAAGAGATTGCCTCAAAAACTTCTTTACAGATAGATTTTGGTGGCGGCGTACAAACAGATGAAGATTTGCAGAAAGTTTTTGAGGCAGGGGCAAAGCAAGTTACGGCAGGTAGTATTGCTGTTCGTAATCCTGCAAAAGTACTGGAATGGTTGGGGAAATATGGTGCAGAACGCATTATTTTAGGAGCAGACGTTCGCAATGAATGTATTGCGATGAATGGTTGGCAAGAAACCAGTACGCAAGATATTTGGGAGTTTTTAGATTTCTACCAAAAACAAGGCATACAATATGTAATTTGCACCGATGTAAGTAAAGACGGACTTTTACAAGGAACAGCCATTGAGTTGTATGAGAAAATTTTGCAAAAATTCCCTCAACTCAAACTTATTGCCAGTGGAGGTGTGAGTAACTTACAAGATATAGAGATTTTGCAAAAAATAGGTCTTGAAGGTGTAATTATTGGTAAAGCTATCTACGAAAAACGTATCTCTCTACAAGAATTGAATACTTTTCTCTCAAAATAACCCTCTGTAAGTAGATTTTTCCAAAAATTATTGCACTTTTCGGAAAAACCTTTTAGCTTTCGGAAAAAAAGCTATATGGCAAAGAAAAGCGTAAGTAAAAATAGAACCCAAGAAAAGCACTTGGCAGTAGCTTTGCAGGGAGGAGGTTCTCACGGGGCTTTTACATGGGGGGTTTTAGATAGACTTTTAGAAGAAGAAAATCTGAAATTAGATGGTTTCTGTGGCACCAGTGCAGGTGCTATGAATGCTACTGTTTTAGCTTATGGATTGATGCTTGGAGGTAGAGAGAAAGCTCGTGAGTTATTGCATTTGTTTTGGACAAAAATTTCAGAATCTTCACGCTTTTCACTGCTACAACCTACTTGGTTAGATAAACTCAATAGTGAGGGCAATATGGATTATTCGCCCGGATTTTTATATTTTGAGTTTCTTTCTATGTTCTCTTCGCCTTTTCAGTTCAACCCATTAGATTACAACCCTTTGCGAGATGTACTCTTGGAAATAGTTGATTTTGACAAACTTAAATCTTGCCAAGAAACTAAACTTTTTGTGTGTGCTACTAATGTACGTACAGGAAGAGCTAAGGTCTTTGATTTGAAAAATATTTCCATTGATGCCGTAATGGCTTCAGGCTGTTTGCCATTTTTGTTCAAAACCGTAACCATTGACGGCGAAGACTATTGGGACGGTGGTTACATGGGCAATCCACCTATTTTCCCACTTATTGACGGAACCAATTGCAGTGATATTTTGATTGTGCAAGTCAATCCTATTCATATTGAAAAAAGTCCTACTGAAGCCCCTGCTATTCGCGACCGAATCAATGAAATTAGCTTCAATACGCCTTTGATGTTAGAAATGCGTAAAGTTGCCTTCATTGATAGACTCCTAGATATGGGAATCAATCCCGAAGGAAAATTCAGACGCATTTATATTCATCAAATCAATCCTGAAAAAGATATTGCCGAATATAATGTTTCCAGCAAACTCAATGCTACGTGGGATTTTATTGAACATTTATTCAAAATGGGTAGAAGATATGCCTCCGAATGGCTTGACCTGCATTATGATAGCATCGGCGTACGTTCTTCTTGCGATATTCGTAAAACTTTTCTGTAAATCCCAAAAATTGATAAAAATATGAGCCTGTTTTATGATAAAGCTGAATTAGATAATATGTTCTTTGAAGCGGATGAACTTATCAAAAGCAACTTAATTGGGGATGCAATTAACAAATTACAAGAAATTATCCACCGCGACCCTACCTATGGTAAAGCCTACAATCATTTAGGCTGGATTTATGAAACCAAAATGAGAAATTATCCCAAAGCAGAAGAATATTACAAAAAGTCTTTGGAGTATTCTCCTGAATACTTGCCTGCATATATCAATTATGCTATTTGCCTTTCAACAATGAATAAATTTGATGAACTAGAAGTACACTTAGAAAATGCCCTCAAACAGCCCGGTATTGCTACTAATTCCATTTACAACGAATATGGCATTATGTACGAAATTCAAGGCAATTACGATAAAGCCATAGAATATTATCAAAAGGCTATCAATTATTCGCTCAACCACAATGATATTCAAATTTATCAAGACTCCATTAGCCGTTGTAACCTCAAAAGAGGACGATGAGAAATTTAGACACGAGACACAAGACATAAGATGCAAGACATAAGACACAAGATTTACGATATTAGGCGTTAGAACTAACTTTTTGTAATGAAGATATACCATATTTTTGCCTTGATAGCTATGTTTTTTGCAGGACTAACCTCTGTAATTGCAAAAGCAGGTCTGAAAAATGTTTCAGGAGATACAGGATTGGCTATCAGAACACTTTTTGTATTTATTTTGGTTTGGCTAAACATTTTGCTTTTCAATTCTTTGAAAGATTTTGAAAATCTTACTAAAAAAGACATTCTTTTTCTGGCTTTATCGGGACTTACCACTTCACTTTCTTGGATTTTTTATTACAAAGCTATTAAGATAGGTTCCGTTTCGGAAGTGGCACTCATTGACAAGGGAAGCATACTCATAACACTTGCACTTTCATTCATTTTTCTGAATGAAACTTTTACTTGGCGAATTTTGCTCGGAGCTTTGCTGATTATGGCGGGTATTGTGGTGCTTACTTGGAAATAAGTAGTACAGAGTAGTGAGTAGTGAAATGTAGGTATGTTAATTTTTTTGTCTCAAACTCAGGACTTTAAGTTCTAAACTTCAAATTCATCACCAGAGTTTCAGATACACACTTACAAAACTTGAATTTAGGTACAAATGAAAAAAATTGCAGAACAAATTGCAGGACATTTGCTAGAAATAGAAGCTATACGCCTACGCCCATACGAGCCTTTTCAATGGACTTCGGGTTGGCTTTCACCTATCTATTGTGATAATCGTCTAACTCTTTCATATCCACATATTCGTACTTTTATCAAAAATGCCTTCGTAGAAACTATCCAAAAACACTTTCCTGAAACTGAATGCATCGCAGGAGTAGCCACAGCAGGCATTCCGCAAGCATCGCTAATTGCAGATGCTATGAATTTGCCTTTGATTTATGTTCGTTCTGAAGCAAAAAAACACGGATTGGGCAACCAGATTGAAGGTAAAATTGTACCTTTACAGAAAGTAGTAGTAATAGAAGATTTAGTTTCTACGGGGGGAAGCTCCGTGAAAGTAATAGAGGCTTTGCGAAATGCAAACTTTCAAGTTTTAGGGCTTGTTTCTATTATGAATTATGGCTTTGAACAGGCTGAAAAAACCTTTGAAGCTATGAATATTCCTTTTGTTTCGCTTACAAATTTTCAGGAGGTTATCATAGAAGCCGTAAAGCGAGATTTGATAAGCGAAAAAACTATGGCTATCTTACAAGAATGGCGTAAAAAACCTGAAAATTGGGGCAAGGTGATACAGAGTTAGTCAGGATTTTTGTATAGAGCCACAAAACTTATTCTATGCGTTGGTGTTTGTTTTTGTTAGTTTTTTTTGTAAATTTTCCTCTTTTTTCGCAGAAAAAAGCCCTTGTGGATAGTTTGCTGAAAGAACTTCAAAAGCACACTCAACCTGATACCATTCGTTTGCAACTTTTGATTGAACTGGCTTGGCAATACCGAAATTCAAACATCACCAAAGCCTTTGAATACAACCGAGATGCTATTTATCTTGCCAATGAACTCAAAAATGAAGCTATTTTAGCTAAAATTTACAATCATCGCGGCGTATTGTATCGCAACATTAGCGACTACCCTGAAGCAGAAAAAAAATTTTATGAAG
>JANWZC010000053.1 GCA_025054975.1 Raineya sp. | reverse complement strand
GTATTTACTGGCTCTATAAACCCAAAAACTCCAAAGACTTAATCGGCGAAGAACTGCTATCAAAACACGCTCTAATGACATCCATTTGGCGTTTCAGCCCCGAACAAAAGGTTAAGCATCCTGCTCCTTTTCCATTGGCTTTACCTTTGAGATGTATTTATTCTGTAATGAATGAAAATAAAGGATGGGTTATTGACCCTTATTGTGGAAGCGGTACTACTTGCGTTGCTGCAAAACTATTAGGACATCAGTACATTGGCATTGATATTTCACAAGAATACTTGAACATGGCACAAAAAAGAATTGAAAATTACTTGCAAGAAAGTGAAGTTTTAGACGAGGAATTATCCAAGCATGTCGTCAGAAAGACTTTCCAAGAAAGAAAACAAGAAGGATACTGGGAAAAAAGAAAAAAAACTCACGTTCAATCTAAATTATTTGACTAATTATGCAAGCCTACCACGATTTATTACGTTTCATTTTAGAAAAAGGTATTCAAAAATCCGACCGCACAGGCACAGGAACTTTGAGTATTTTTGGGTATCAGATGCGGTTCAACTTACAAGAAGGGTTTCCTTTGGTTACAACTAAAAAATTGCACGTGAAATCTATCATTCACGAACTTTTGTGGTTTCTGAAAGGTGAAACAAATATTCGCTACCTAAAAGACAACGGCGTAACAATATGGGACGAATGGGCAGATGAAAACGGCGAACTGGGACCTATCTACGGCAAGCAGTGGCGTAGTTGGCAAACTCGCAATGGTGAAAGTATCGACCAAATTGCAGAAGCTATTCACCTTATCAAACATAATCCTGATAGTAGGCGTATTGTAGTTTCAGCGTGGAATGTAGAAGATTTGCCTAAAATGAAACTGATGCCTTGCCACGTACTTTTTCAGTTTTATGTAGCAGAAGGCAAACTTTCTTGTCAGTTGTATCAACGTTCTGCGGATGTTTTTTTGGGATTACCTTTCAATATTGCCTCTTACTCGCTACTTACAATGATGATTGCCCAAGTGTGCAACCTTGAACCTTATGAATTCATTTGGACAGGCGGCGATACCCACTTGTATCTTAACCACATTGAGCAAGCTAAATTACAACTTACTCGCACTCCAAGACCTTTGCCTACTATGAAACTTAACCCTGCGGTAAAAGATATTTTTGCGTTTCGTTATGAAGATTTTACGTTAGAAAATTATGACCCCTACCCTGCTATCAAGGCAGAAGTAAGCGTTTAATTTACAAAAAGTTATGTCCAATTCTTACGGAAGATTATTTCGCATTACCACTTTTGGCGAATCGCATGGACAAGCAGTAGGCGTTATTATTGATGGCTGTCCTGCTGGATTAGAAATAGACATAGATTTCATTCAAAAAGAATTAGATAGACGCAAGCCTGGGCAATCTGCTATTGTTACGCAACGCAAAGAAGCAGATAAAATTCAAATTCTTTCAGGTATTTTTGAAGGTAAAAGTACAGGTTCTCCGATTGCTATGCTCGTTTGGAATGAAGATGCCAAAAGTAAAGATTACGAGCATCTGGCAAATGTTTTTCGTCCTTCTCACGCAGACTATACTTATCAAGCCAAATATGGCATCAGGGATTATAGAGGCGGAGGACGCAGTTCGGCAAGGGAAACCTTAGCAAGAGTAGCCGCAGGAGCAGTAGCCAAACTTTTTTTACGAAAATTAGGCATTGAGATTTATGCTTATACTTCTCAAATTGGCGAATTAGTTTTGCAGAAACCTTATAAAGCATTGGATTTGAATTTGGTGGAAACCAACGAAGTTCGTTGTCCTGATAGGGCTTTGGCTGAACAAATGATTGCTTACATCAAGGAAATCCGCAAGCAAGGCGACACAATTGGCGGAGTAGTGAGCTGTGTATGTAAAAATGTGCCTGTGGGTTTAGGAGAACCTGTTTTTGATAAACTCCACGCTGAACTCGGCAAAGCAATGCTTTCTATCAATGCTGTAAAAGGTTTTGAATACGGCAGTGGTTTTGAAGGCGTAAAAATGCGTGGTTCGGAGCATAATGATATTTTTTTCAAAGAAAATGACAAAATCCGCACTAAAACTAATTTTTCAGGAGGCATACAAGGAGGGATTTCTAACGGAGAAGACATTTATTTCCGAGTGGCATTCAAACCTGTGGCTACGCTGATGCAAAATCAAGAAACTATCAATACGCAAGGAGAAAGTGTTGAAGTAATGGGCAAAGGCAGACACGACCCTTGTGTAGTGCCACGAGCTGTTCCGATTGTAGAAGCTATGGCAGCAATTGTGCTTATGGATTTTTATCTTGTACATAAAGCATTGAATTTCAAAAATTTGTAGAAATTGCTAAAAGTTTTTACAAAAAAACACCTAATTTTGAAATCAAAATGTAACTTTGTGTAAGTTTCAAGCGTAATTTAATAAAAAAATGAACCTAACTATCGAACATCAAGCAGGTGTTTGCATAATACACGTTGAGGGTGATTTAGATGCCTCCTCATCTATTACTTTGGATAACGCCATGCAAGAAGCTATTCAAAGACAGGAAAAAGCAATTATAGTGAATTGTGAAAAGTTGAATTATATTTCATCAGCGGGTTTGGGAGTGTTTATGTCGCACTTATCGGATTTAGAAGAAAAAAATATTTTTTTTGCTCTTTGTAGCATGAATGAAAAAGTGAAAAATGTTTTTGATATTTTGGGACTTGGCGAACTTATTAAACACTACCCTAATCAAGAAGTGGCTTTACAAGCGGCACAATAATATTATGAAATACAACATTAGTATCAAAGCCGAAAAGAAAAATCTCAAAAAAGTACGTACTTTTTTAGAAAATATCTTTAATCAAATGCAAATACCTGCTATAGAAAGCAATCAGTTGATTTTGGTGGTTGATGAAATTTTAGCAAATCTTATCATTCATTCTGCAAAAAATGATGTTCAAAAAGATATTGATATTTGCCTCACTGAAAATGAAGGCGAAATCACCTTTGAAATTTATGACTACAATTCTCCTTTTTTTGACCTCACCCAACACAAAAATGCCAACTTACACGAACTTAAAAAACAAAAACGCAAAGGCGGTATGGGATTGACCCTTGTTAAGAATATTATGGATGAAGTAGAAGTATATTACGAAGACAACACAAATATTTGGCGTTTGCAAAAAAAGATACCTTATTTGCTTTTCAAAGATAAAAATAAATAGATAGCTATGAGTCAAAGATTTATGCTTTTAGTTATAGGGATATTAGGTAGTATGGCAGTAGCTTTGGGGGCTTTGGGTTCTCACGGCTTGAAAGATGTGCTTGCTCAAAATGGTTACACAGAAGTTTTTCAAACTGCTAACCGCTATCATTTCTATCATACTTTTGCATTAGCTTTTTTGTATCTTCTGCCACAAAACAAAATCTCAAAAATTGCCTTTTGGTGCTTTTTGATTGGTATCTTGATTTTTTCAGGTTCTTTGTACGTACTTTCACTTACGCAAATCAAAATACTTGGAGCTATTACTCCCTTTGGCGGAATGACTCTCATAGTAGGTTGGCTCTTGCTGGGTTGGACAAGTATCAAGAAAAACCCTAATTATGTCAATGCCTCATAAAGTTTGATAAATGTAAAAGACACTTGATAAGAAATTTTGCCTGTTTCGCAAAAAAACTCTTTACTACTGCATTTATATTTTCATTCTTTGAAAGAGAAACGCCGCTTTAGAAGATTTTTTGAAAAGAAAAAAGAAGCTATCTGGATGCCTACGAAAAAATGGCTTGTTTTTACAAAAAAATTTCACCTTTTATGAGGTTAAAGAAAAAGAAAAATAATTTGAAATACACTTTCTTTGAGTAAAAAATAAACAACAGACCTCAAACTTTAACTTTCTCTTGTGGTCAATGTCTCATGTCTAATTTCTAATGTCTAACGTCTCATGTCTAACATCTAAACCTATGTATCGTTTTGCACTGATTACTTTTGGGATTTTCTTTTTTGTGTTTGGTTTTGTTACGTGGCTGAATAGTGTGCTTATTCCGTATTTGAAAATGGTTTGCGAATTACCTACCAACTGGCAAGCCTATTTGGTAACTTTTGCGTTTTACATTTCGTATTTTGTAATGGCTTTACCTTCGGCTTGGTTTTTGGAAAAGGTAGGTTTTCAGAAAGGCATGGCTTGGGGTTTGGTGGTAATGGCTTTGGGTTCAATTATTTTCATTCCTGCGGCAGAGAATAGAACATATGAAGTTTTTTTAATAGGACTTTTCACACAAGGCACAGGACTTGCCATTTTGCAAACAGCTGTTAATCCGTATGTAGCGATACTTGGCAAACCTGAAAGTGCCGCTCAACGCATAAGTATTATGGGTATTGCCAATAAAACCGCAGGCATTATCAGTCCGATAGTTTTAGGTTTTATCGTTTTCAAAGATGCAGAAACTATTGAAAATCAACTTGCTGTTGCCACCGAACTGCAAAAAAATGAAATTCTTACCGACCTTGCCAGTAAAGTTATTGAGCCATATAGTATTATGGCGTTGGTGCTGATAATACTTGCCGTGATAATACGTTTTATTTCTCTACCCAATGTTGAACCAACCTTGCAAGAAAGTAGTGAGCCAAAATCTTTGTGGCAGTATCCGCAACTTGTTTTGGGAGTAATAGCTCTGTTTTTGTATGTAGGGGTTGAAGTGATTGCAGGAGATACCATAATTCAGTATGGAGTAACTTGGGGATTTAGCAAACAAGAAGCTAAATTCTTTACATCTTTTACGTTGGTGGGTATGCTTGTGGGCTATGTGATAGCTATTTTTACGATACCTCGCTTTCTTTCGCAAGCAAAAGTACTTACAATTTCTGCTATTTTGGGAGTCATTTTCAGCCTGTTGATTTTAGTTACAGAAAAATTTGTTTCGGTGATGTCGGTAGCATTGTTGGGGCTTGCTAATTCGGTGATGTGGCCTGCTATCTTTCCACTTGCCATTGCTGACTTAGGCAAAAATACTCCCAAAGGTTCAGCTTTGCTGATTATGGCAATCGCAGGAGGAGCTTTAATGCCATTATTGTACGGATTTTTGGCAGATAGTCTGAAAAATGAACGTCTGGCGTATAGCTTACTTATTCCTGCTTATTTGTTTATTGCTTATTATGGAGCAAAAGGTTACAAAAAACGTACTTGGTAATGGAAACTGATGCTCTCAAACAACTCTTGCAAGAAAAATTTGGTGAAAATTGTATTCTTGCGGAAGATAAACGTTCTCCGCAAACCATTTGGCAAGTCCCTACTGAACTCTTGCCTGAAATTTGCTTTTTTTTGCAACAAAATCCTGCCACTTACTTTGACTTTCTTTCCTGTATTACAGGCATTGATAACGGCAAAGAAGTAGGCACTATGGAGGTAATATATCATTTGTATTCTATTCCTTACAATCATTGGGCAATTCTGAAGGTGGTTGTGCCACGAAATCAAGCAAATGAACCTTTGCCCGAAGTTCCTACTATTAGTCATATTTGGAAAGCTGCCGATTGGCACGAAAGAGAAATTTATGACCTTTTAGGTATTCGTTTCACCAATCACCCTGATTTAAGACGTATTCTCTTGCCCGCTGATTGGCAAGGATATCCCTTGCGTAAAGACTACAAACCCCAAGAAAATTATCACGGAATACAGGTGAAATATTAATTCTTATCTTTCAGAGAATAATCTTGGAGCAAAAAGATTAGGATACATTATTTTGATATGACTCGCAACAAGCCCAAAGGTAACTAATAACAAAACTGAAATAGGAACTTAAAAACCAAAGTTTTTCAAGTATAAATCAAAAAATTTCGTAATTTTCGCAAAAATATTTTGTTTTATGCTCACCAAAGTTTCTTACACGATTGATGATTTCTTGAAATTCAAGCAAAGGCTTGGCGAACTGGGTGGTTTTGAATTTGCTCACGGCTTAATCTGGGATAAAGAAGCAGGCAAACCCGTTGATGAAGCTATCATTGAACAAATCCTTGCTGATGATTTTGATATTGATAAATTTGACTTCACGCAACCTTTTCTCACTATGCCTACACAAAAACACGATAGAGTAGTTTCAAACTTGTTAAGAATTTTAATGAGTTTGCTCAATGGCGATGATTACTTCGTATATGGTCAGAAAACGGGGGTTATTCGAGAAAATGACGAACTAGGTAGCTTCCGAGAACCAGATGTTGTTGTGGTGGAAACTACCAAAGAACAAAGAAACAAATATCATAAAGTTGAAAATCCTTGTGTGGTGATTGAGGTGCTTTCCAAATCTACTCAAAGGATTGATTTAGGCGAAAAAGTTTTGGATTATCAAGAACTTGCAAGTGTGAAAAGTTATCTAATTGTGTGGCAAAACAAAATGCAAGTGGTTATTTACAATCGTTTAGATGAAAAAAGGTGGGAAGAAATCATCTACGACCAAGCCGAACAAAATATTCTTGTTCCGAGTTTAGGCATTGAAATTCCTATGCAAGAAATTTATCAAAAAGTAGATTTGAACAATGCTTAAAATTGCTTGGAGTTCGGTGTATCGCCACCCCTTGCCCGAAGGACACCGCTTCCCTATGATTAAATACGACCTTATCCCTGAACAACTACTCTATGAAGGTTCTGTTAATCAAGAAAATTTTTTTGCCCCCTCTCCCCTTGCAGAAAACTACATCACAAACACACACTTGCCTACCTATTGGCAAAAACTCAAAAATTTAAATCTTTCCCCCTCTGAAATTCGTAAAACAGGCTTTCCGCTTTCTGCAAGTCTGGTGGAACGAGAAATTGTTATTGCCAACGGTACTATTCAATGTGCTTTATACGCTCAAAAACATGGTGTAGCCATGAACGTAGCAGGTGGCACGCACCACGCTTTTAGCGATAGAGGTGAAGGCTTTTGTTTGCTCAATGATGTGGCTATTGCAAGTAATTACCTTATAGAAAACAATTTAGCCAAACGTATTTTAATTGTTGATTTGGACGTACATCAAGGTAATGGCACTGCGGAAATTTTCAGAAATAATCCCCAAGTTTTCACTTTCAGTATGCATGGAGGAAAGAATTATCCTTTGCAAAAAGAAAAATCGGATTTAGATATTGCCTTGCCCGATGGCATTACAGATGAACCATATCTCACAATTTTACAAAACACCTTACCTACTCTGCTTGAAAAACATCAACCTGATTTTATTTTTTACATATCAGGCGTTGATGTATTGCATACCGATAAACTCGGCAGACTCGGCTTGACTTTGGAAGGTTGTAAGGCTCGCGACCGATATGTTTTAGAAACTTGCTATCGCAATCGCATTCCACTGGCTATTAGTATGGGAGGTGGTTATTCGGAACGTATTGCCGATATTGTAGAAGCCCATTGCAATACCTTCAGACTCGCCCAAGAAATTTTTTTCTGAAAATTATATGAAGCAAGGAGATTGTCAAATTAAAAAATTTATTCAAGAAGTTGTTTATGATTTATTCTTTTGTTCATTCTGCATATAAAAATGGACGCAATTGTGTAACGGATTTCATGTTATTGTACTGAAAATTAGGTCTTATCTACAAAAAAATTCTTGAACGCAAAGTTTTCAAAGAGTCTTACAGAAAATACACAAAGACTGTATAATCCCTTTATCTTTATTTCAAACAACAAGATTGAACTACAAAACAAACCTAAAAAGTTATTTTAGAGGTATATTAAGAATTTGTACAGCTTTTTCAGCGGCGGCTTGTTCGGCTTTTTTCTTATTTTGTCCCATGCCTTGTGAAATACTTTTGCCATCCAAGCGTACTTCTACCGTGAAAGTAATAAGATTCCGATAGTTTTTTTCATCAATAAGTACGAATTCTATATTCTTGCCATATTTTTGGGCATATTCAATTAGCAGACTTTTGTAGTTGAGATTAGTTTGAATGACTTTATCCAAATCTAAATGAGCATATAAAAGGCGTTTGAGCACAAACTTTCTGCAAAATTCAAAACCTTTATCCAAATACACAGCTCCTATGAATGCTTCCATAGCATCACCTGCAATTGACTGATTACCACGAATTTGAATATTAGTTTCTACTTCAATAAGTTCGGTTAAACCGATTTTATAGGCTAATTGGTTCAAACTTTCTCGATTAACAATCCGAGAACGGATTTCCGTAAGAAAACCTTCATCTTTGTAAGGAAATTTTTTATACAAATACTCCGCAACGATAAGCCCCAGAACGGCATCGCCAAGATATTCTAAGCGTTCATTAGAAAGGCGAAAGTTTTGATTAGGGGTTTGAATAGCCACCGAACTATGTATCAAAGCCAATTTGTAAAGCGATAAATTCAAAGGCTTACTTCCTGTAAGATTTTTTACAAAAGAAATAAGCCTTTGCTCTTGGGGAGGGTACTTCTTGAAAAACCCTTGCAGTTGCTTTAACCAAAGCATTGAGGCTATTAGGCTTCAAATTTTTTGAAAATAATTGTGGTATTATGCCCACCAAAGCCAAAGTCATTACTCAAAGCATATGTAATTTTGCGTTCTTGGGCTTTGTTGGGAGTAAAGTTAATTCTTTTATCAAATACTTCATCTACTTCAAAAAGATTGATAGTAGGTGGCACAACTTGATGTTGTATAGCCAAAACACAGGCAACAGCTTCTACGGCTCCTGTAGCTCCGAGCAAATGCCCTGTCATAGATTTTGTTGAGCTGATATTGAGTTTGAAAATATGCTCACCAAAAACTTCTTGAATAGCTTTAATTTCTTGGGGGTCTCCGATGGGCGTGGAAGTACCGTGTGTATTGATGTAATCAATTTTGTCGGGAGTAATACCAGCATCATCAAGGGCATCTTGCATGCAGTAAATCACTCCTAATCCCTCGGGATGAGGAGCAGTAATATGATAAGCATCCGATGAAAAACCTGCTCCCACAATTTCTGCATAGATTTTTGCTCCTCGTTTTTTAGCGTGTTCATATTCTTCTAAAATCAGGCAGGCGGCTCCCTCTCCCAAAACAAATCCATCTCTATCTTTATCATAAGGACGAGAAGCTGTTTCAGGGCTATCGTTGCGTTCTGAAAGAGCTTTATTGGCGTTAAAGCCTCCTACTCCTGCTTCTGTTATGGCGGCTTCTGAACCTCCTGTTAGAATTACATTAGCTTTGCCCCAACGAATATAATTAAATGCATCAATAATGGCATTATTGGCAGAGGCACAAGCAGAAACCGTGGTATAGTTTGGTCCTAGGAAACCGTAGCGGATAGAAATATGTCCTGGGGCTAAGTCGGCAATCATTTTAGGAATAAAAAAGGGATTAAAACGAGGCGTACCATCTCCTCTGGCAAAATCAATAATTTCCATTTGCAAGGAACGCAGTCCTCCGATTCCTGAACCCCAGATTACTCCTACCCTGCGTTTATCAAGGGCTTGTAAATCAAAGCCTGCATCTTGGATGGCTTGCTCAGCAACAGCAATAGCGTAATGCTGAAACAAGTCCATTTTGCGAGCTTCCTTATGTTCTATGTAAGGTTTAACGTCAAAATTTTTTACTTCGCAAGCAAATCGTGTCTTGAATTTAGAGGCATCAAAACGGGTAATGGGAGCAGCACCGCTCACCCCTTTGGAAAGACCTTCCCAATATTCGGCAATAGTATTTCCTATGGGCGTTACTGCTCCCAGCCCTGTAATTACCACTCTTTTTGGGTTCATTGAGTTGAATTTTTAGTTCAATAGTTATTTTACGTTTGCTTCTAAATAGGCAATCGCTTGACCTACGGTGCTAATGGTTTCCGCTTGGTCATCGGGAATGGAAACGTTAAATTCTTTTTCAAACTCCATAATGAGTTCTACTTGGTCAAGGGAGTCAGCTCCCAAATCGTTGGTAAAACTTGCCTCGGGGGTAACCTCAGAAGGTTCAACACCCAATTTCTCTACAATAATACTTTTTACTCTTTCTGCAATAGTAGACATTTCTTATTCAGTTTTAGTTTAACGAAACGCAAATAAATACAATTTTTGAAAATTTTGCCAAAAAATGTTGAAAAATTTTTACTTCATTTGTTAGCTTTTTTTTCGCTTCTACTTTGACTCGTTGAGCGTGCTTCGGCTTTTTATTACCAAGTACAACTTATAACTATCCTTAACAACGAAGCTAAAATGTCAAAAGAAGGCTTAAAATCAAACTCTTTAAGTATAGTTTTTTGTCGCAAAACTACTTTGCTTTTGCAATTTGCTCTTTGAGGGCTATAATTTCATCACGTAAGCGTGCGGCGGCAAGAAAATCTAAATCTTTGGCAGCTTTTTCCATAGCTTTTTGTGTTTCTTTCAAAAGTTTTTCTAAATCGCTTTTTGACATCATCCGAACCACTGGGTCTGCAAAAAGATTGATGGTCTCAGGCTCCTCATAGTATCTTTTGGCATTTTTCTTGGCATCAGCTACTTTGGTTTGTTCTAAAATGGCTTCCCTGCTTTTGAAAATTGTTTTGGGTGTAATATTATGAATTTGATTGTAATCCATTTGTATTTTACGACGTCTTTGGGTTTCATTAATAGCCTTTTGCATAGATTGCGTAATTTTATCGGCATACATAATCACTTTGCCATTGGCATTGCGAGCCGCTCTGCCAATCACTTGTATCAAAGAACGTTCATCTCGCAAAAACCCTTCTTTGTCGGCGTCTAAAATGGCTACTAACGAAACCTCAGGTAAATCCAAACCTTCTCGCAATAAATTTACGCCTACCAATACATCAAATACACCCAAACGCAGTTCTCGCAAAATTTCAACTCTATCCAAAGCCTTTACTTCGGAATGAATATATCTACCCTTTATGCCTACTTTTGCCAAATACTTGGAAAGTTCCTCTGCCATTCGTTTGGTAAGCGTGGTAACTAATACTCTACCACCTTTTTCAATAGTTTTGTGAATTTCGTCAAGCAAATCATCAATTTGGTGCAAACTGGGTTTTACGATAATTTCAGGGTCTAGAAGTCCTGTGGGGCGAATAATCTGCTCTACCACTACTCCTTCTGAATTTCTAAGTTCATAATCTTGTGGAGTGGCACTCACAAAAATTACTTGATTGAGCAGTTCTTCAAATTCTTCAAACTTCAAAGGTCGGTTATCTAATGCCGAAGGCAAACGAAAACCATAATCCACTAAATTGACTTTTCGGGAACGGTCGCCACCATACATTGCTTTGATTTGAGGAATAGTAACATGACTTTCATCAACCACCAAAAGAAAATCTTTGGGAAAATAATCCAAAAGACAAAAAGGACGTTCTCCGGGCTTTCTGCCGTCAAAGTAACGAGAGTAATTTTCAATGCCTGAACAATAACCTAATTCTCTCATCATCTCTAAATCAAATTCGGTGCGTTCTTTAAGGCGTTGAGCTTCGGTGAATTTACCTTCTCGCTCAAAGAGAGCCACTTGTTCTACTAGATCTTTTTGAATTTGCTCAATAGCTCTATGCAAAACCTCCTGACCTGTTACAAAAAGGTTGGCAGGGTAAATGGCTATTTGTTTTTCTTCTTGTTCTTTTTTACCAGTAGCAGGATTGATAATCTGAATAGCCTCAATTTCGTCTCCGAAAAAGAAAATACGATAAGCAAAATCAGCGTAAGCTACAAAAACATCAACGGTATCACCTTTGACACGGAAATTACCACGTTGAAATTCTGCTTCTGTACGGCTGTAGAGAATATCGGTAAGGGCATACAAAAGTTGATTTCGGGTAATTCTTTGTCCTACTTTGAGATGTAATACGTTTCTACCAAATTCTTGCGGATTAGCAATACCATAAATGCAAGAAACCGAAGCTACTACAATCACATCACGCCTACCTGAAAGCAGAGCAGAAGTAGCTCGCAGGCGTAATTTTTCAATTTCATCATTGATGGCAAGGTCTTTTTCAATGTAAGTATCTGTTGCAGGGATGTAAGATTCTGGTTGATAGTAGTCATAGTACGAAATAAAATACTCTACGGCATTGTTGGGAAAGAATTGTTGAAATTCGCCGTAAAGTTGAGCAGCAAGAGTTTTGTTATGACTCAAAACTAAGGTAGGTTTTTGAATTTGGGCAATTACATTGGCAATCGTAAAAGTTTTACCCGACCCCGTAACACCCAGTAAAGTTTGATATTTTTCGCCATTACGCAAACCTTCTACCAGTTTGGCAATGGCTTGGGGCTGATCGCCTGTGGGTTGAAAGTCGCTGATAAGTTCAAACATAAACTTAAATTTCTGCAAAATTGTCTAATCAGGAAGCAATGCTAAAAAATGCATTCATATCGTTTATTATCAATTACTATAATTGAAAACATTACCTAAAATTTCCACAAATAGTTCTTTTTTCGTTTTACTACTTCCTTGTTGATAAATGTGAAATTGACAGGCTCACAATAACCTTGTACATTCGTGTAGAATAAAGTAACTTAGCAAATTCCTTTCACTACTTTTTTCTGATATTTTCTTGAGTAATGAAAGTTGATTAGTTTGCTTTTAGAAGCGTCAATATGAGGTTTCTCCGAAAATACTATCATCACAACTCAAAGGCACTCCTAATAATATCAACAAAGGACTTACTCAAAAAAATAAGTCAATACATAGGATTGCCTAATCATAATATGAATATTGCATCAATAATATTTCCATACTTTGTACAACATCTTTGAACTGACACGATTATGTAAATAATTACTTGTACAGCTCTCTATCATACAAAGCTTTGTTTTTTCTTTGCGACTTTTGCGTATAACTCTTTTTTTCGCAATATAAAAACACTACATAATTTTATGGTCGTAACTCACTATTTTATTGCTTTTTTAATCATTGACGCTCAAAAGCCCCAATATCAGGGGGATTTTTGCGAGTTTTACCCAAAATATCAGTGGTGATAGAGGTACTTATACCTTTACCCAAAGCAGGTGAAGTAGAAGGCAAGCGATAATCAAAACGGCGAGGACTGCGAAAAAGTGAGTCAGAAGGAACATTCAGCAGGTTGTTATTTACGTTCAGAACCTCACGATACCTTTGCGTACGAAAAATATTGTTTGCCGCCGAAAGATTGATTTTTTCACCCACGAAAAGAACTTCATCTCGTAAGTTTCCCCAAAAGATGTTATTAAACAAACGTATTTTCATTTCTTCGGCTTCTGCTTCATTGAAAAACACACTCCCTTCCTCTTCCTGCCGATTGAAAAAAAATTCATAATTAGCAAGTGTGCAATGTACCAACTCGTATTCGCCGCCGTTGGTGGCTTGAAAAAGTCGTAAAATGGCATTGTTTAGTAAGCAATTTCGCAAAAAAACTTTTGATTTCACACCTACCAAAGTTGCTTCCGAAGCACTTTGCAAAGTAGTTCCCTCCAAAAGCACTTCCGAGCTATCTACGAAAACAGCTACTCTGGTATTAGCAATTCTTGCAAAACGAATTTGATTATTTGTGCTACTCTTGCGTATGCGTATGCCTTGCCAAGCCCCCAGAAGATTTTCAAAGCCTGCTTCTCGCCGAAAATAACGAAAAACTACGTTGCTATCAGCTTTACCTTGTACGTTGAGCGTACCTTTTATTTCCATTTGGGCATTATTGAAGGCATAGATTTTGGTAGCAGGCTGAATGGTAAGCATACAACCCAAAGGCACTTCTACATTGCCTTTCAGAAGATAAGGACGTTGTTTTGTCCAAGTGATATTACATGGCAAAATGCCTGAAACTACATTCACATTTTCAGCCCAAGTAAGCAATTTGACATTTTGAGTGCCATTGGGCAATTCAAACATTAGCGAATCATAGGCTTGATACAATTCATCTTGATTGCGATTGCGTATGCGTGCCGAAATGATTATCAAAAGACTATCTTTTCCCAAAATACTGATGTTTTCAAAAACCTCTTTGCTTTGAGCATTGACAAAAATTTCATAATCATCGTAATTGCCACCACCTAAAAAAATCTTACGAATTTGAACAGCATTTCTGTTGGGATTAAAAACTTTTAGACGCTTGCTCGCTACAGGAACACCCGCTATAATCGTATCAAAAACTATCACGTCCTCCGAAAAAATCAAGACTTCGGGATTATCAGTAAAAATTTCAGTTTGGGGCTTGCAAGCAAAAAAAATAATCCCCAAAAGGCTTAATAAATAAATCTTTTCGCAAAATTTAAGTGTTTTCATAGACTTATTTGTGCTTGCTTAATTTCATAAAACATACCTCAAAAAATACACTTATGACCAAATTGTTTTAGATTAGTTGCCACTTACAACTATTTTAGTTCAAAATTCCTTACTTACCAAAAACAACCGACTGCTCAAAAATTCTCAATTTCAATATAAATATAGGTATCGGCAAAAGTAAGACAAAGAACTATTTGCAAAATTACGAAAAAAAAGCAAAATTTGTGAAAACTGCAAATGTATCAGGAAGTGAAGTTGTTTGATTACTTGTTTTGATATTGTCTTTGCAGGAAATTTATGAAAATATGAAATGGACAAAAAATAGTAGCCGATGTCTGCTGTACCCAAAGAAACTTACATCAGTCCGCAAGAGTATCTGGCTCGTGAGCGACTTGCTAAACACAAAAGCGAATATTATCAAGGAGAAATTTTTGCAATGGCAGGAGCAAGTTTAGAACACAATGATATTGTGAGAAATTTGATAGTTTCATTAACTCTTGCTTTGCGAAAAAAAGGCAATGATTGCAAAACTTACCCCAGCGATTTACGCATACACATACCTGAACGGGATTTTTACACGTATCCTGATGTAAGTGTATTGTGTGGAGAGCCAGAATTTACTGACGATATTTTTGATACGATTACTAATCCTGTTGTGATTGTAGAAGTGCTTTCTGAAAGTACTGCCGACTACGATAGAGGTGCAAAA
>JANWZC010000052.1 GCA_025054975.1 Raineya sp. | reverse complement strand
GAACAGGATAATTTTCAACAATCGGAATAATGTCATTAGTAGGAGAATTGGCACGTACTCCGTCTATGAGTAAAATAAATTTGTCGTTAGCACTACCATTTGCACCTACTACACCACGTATAAGGATATTATTATTCCAACGAGGGTCAACTAAATTATCAACTCTCACGTTAGGAATATCTTGTAAAAGCTCCATAAGCGAAGTATAACCACGCCTTTGGATTTGTTCAGCGGTAATTACTACGATAGTTCCTGGTGCTTTACTGGATTTTTGCTCATTGGTACGGCTGGTAGTGATAATAGCGATATCTTCAAATTCATCTATTTCTCCTTTCCTTTTGAGCAAATCCTCTACTTCAACTTCGTGAGTAGCAGGGCGAAGAGAGTCTCTTTGTGCCAACACCGAAGATACACTCAGCACAAACAAAAAACATAAAAGCAAATTCATAGGTGTTCAGTTGTTTAATTTTATGCAAAAATAAAAACTTTTAGTTTAAGCAAACGAATTTTGGAGTTATATCTTTGTTAAATTTTATTCTTGCGAAAATCTTTGACCGCCTTTTGTAACACAAATTTACTTACAAGATTAGGAAAGAGTCTTTCTAACCACATGGTTAATCGTGTGTAGAAGGGGAATATCACAACACCTTTATTTTTTACTATGCCTTTAAGGATGTATTGCACGGCTTTTTCAGTACGCAAGATAGGGAAAGGAATAGTAGATTTAATTTTTTGGGTATCGGTATGAGATTTGATTGCATTATCGTATAAAGCACTTTCTACGAAACCTGGGCATATTGCTGTAACTTTTACGCCGAAGCCTGCTCCTTCTACCCGAAGCGACTTAGATAGCCCCAAAACGCCGTGTTTGGCAGTAGCATAAGGAATTGCCAAAGGAAAAGATATTAGTGCCGACATAGATGCCATATTAACAATATGACCGAAACCTTGTTTTATCATCAAATCATAGGCTATTTTTGAGCCGTGAATTACTCCCCAAAGATTTGTGTCAATTACTTTTTGCCAAGCCGATAAATCTAAATCCTGTGCCTCTCCTGCAACACCTATACCTGCATTATTGATGAGAATATCAATCCGATTGTGTTTTTGTAAAATTTCCTGAAAAACTGCTTGAAATTGCTCAAAATTCCTCACATCCAAAGGTAAGAAAATAATATTTGGCAAGTTTTGTGAAGGTTTCTGTAAATCAGCATTATAGATAATAGCTCCCATTTGAGCTAATTTTTCACTCAAAGCCCTACCAATACCTGAACTTGCCCCTGTTATCAAGATAACTTTGTCTTGAAAGAATTTTTGCATATGGGTCTCCTGTATTTTGGTCGATTTTCAATGCTACTTGCTTGTCATATTGATGATGCACACAGGCAAGATTTTCTTACCTCAAAAAATCATCATCTACAAAAGCAATTTGCTGTAAAATTTGCTCTTATTATTGTTGCGTTCGGAATTTGTGCTGATTTGTGAAGTTTCTGTATTCGAACTATAACAACTTCCTATCAAAAAAGTTGCAATCTTCCACTCATTGATATTACTTTGAAAAATTAGGTTATCCATATTTACGCTGTATCCAAAGAAAGTTCCACGATTATACACAAAGTTTTCAGGGATTTGAGTAATTATGGAGGATTAATAGCTTCTTTGTACTCTTCGGGATAAAATTTGCTAAGTTGAGGCTGTTTGTTATAAATGATATTGAGCCGAAAAAGTATAACTTAAATATTCACTGATACGCCCACCTATCTGTAAGTTCTCCAAAGCATATACACGCATCCCACTAATTGCTATTACTTTACTTCTCGAATATCATTAGAAAGAATCTTTGGTGATATAGTTAATAACTTCTACGAAGGCATCTTCCCTACTGAGAGCTGAAGCAAGTCCAAACACAACTTCTACTTGATTTGCCAAATGAATGTTTTCAACAATCGGAATAATATGATTGATAAGTGAATTGATACGTCTTCTGTCTATTTCTCCTTTCTTTTTGAGCAAATCCTCTAACTCAATTTCATGAGTGGCAGGGTAAAATGACTCTACTTGTATTAACGCTGAAAGTACATTCAACGTGAATTATGCAACTCAATCTTAGATAAGTACAATACGGACTTAATCATTTTTACAATTACTCCAAACATTTTTCATCAGTAACTGCGTATCATTTAACTAGCAACTCACGTTGTAAAGAAGGTAAATTGCTTAAAATGAAATTTTTTAACCTCACCCCCTTGCTCCCTCTCCAAAGGAGAGGGAGATTACTTAACCCCCAAACTATCAACTTACTAACTTGAATTATGTAGCCAAATCTTAGATAAGTACAATATACATTCAATTGTTTTTTACAGTTATCCCAAACTTTTTTTCATAAATAATTGCATATCAATTATTTAACTAATAACTCACGTTATTTGTGAAAAATTTTTGAGTAGAAATTTGGAAAAAATCTTTTAATGATTAGCTTTGTGTAGAAGTTAAACCATAAAATTAAATGTTTATGAAAAAAAATTATTTTCTTTTTACCTTATTGCTGATGTTTGTTTTTGTTGGAACAACATTATCGCAAAACACCGAAGGTGCGGCTCGTATGGAAATTATAGATGAAAATTTAATTGATGTAAAAAAAGATTTGAGTGAAATAGTTGTAACTTGTAAAAAAGATAAACTAGAAACTCCTTTACACAAATTAAAGCCTATTAAACATAATGAAAATAAAATTAGAGACATTAGTGTTTCAAATATTCCGAATAAAATTACAAAAGTGTATCGAATCAAGAAAAATCTTAGTTTGACCCAAAATAATGAATTAAGTAAATTATTAGTATTATCTCTTGTTTTATCGATTATTTCAATAATTCTTATATTTACTCCGCTTTGGCTCGTAGGAGTCATTATTGGATTAATTGCCAGTTTTTTGTTATTATACGGTCTTCTTTTATTATAAGATAAATTTAACCTGAAATAAATATGAATTACGGAAATTTGTTATTCCTCATAAGTTTACTTTCGTTAAAAGTAAATTTGTATGCTCAACCTAATTGTGCTGAGCCGAAAGTTGAAAGCTACAGAAAGGTTATGAACTCTGCATTTGCTTCTGAATATCAGAAATGTCCTGTAATTATTGTTGCTCAATTTGTTAGTGATGATTTTCCTAATTATTATTTTAAGCCGAGTAAGTTAAAAAAAATGTTTTTTTTTCAATGTGTTAACGCAGATGATAGCGGAAAAGAAACGCTCTTTTCTGATGGAAGGAAAGGAGATTTTTTTGTTATAGATAAAGCAAAAGCAGATAAAGTATTAAGCCTTAAAAAAGGTGATAAGATCAAAATTACTGGAAAAACATTTGTGCATAATTATTTGGGTACAGTATTGGGAGTCTATTTCATAGTAGATGACCTAGAAAAAATAAATGACTGATACTTCAAATGGTTTGATAAGATAGATATTGCATTAAGCTAGAATGATAGTTAAACTTTTTAATGTTGAAGTAGAAAGTTATGCTTATTGTGATACTTAAGGATTAATCGTGCTTTTTTGTTGTAAGTGTTTCTTTAATAAAGAGCATTCAAAAATCAACATAAACTATTTAAGCATAGTAAAACTTTCATTCCAAAAACTTCTTTTTATTCCAAACGTAGGCATTATACATTCATTTCTCTTGCCAAACCATTTATAGCGATCTTTGGCAATATAATTATAGATAACATCACGCAAAGGTTTAGGTACAAGCCAAAAAACTGCTAAAATCGTCCAAAAGTCGCCTAAAAAACACATATCTTCAAAGCCGCCGAAGAAACGCAAATACACTTTTTCGCCTACTACTAGCATAAAAGAGTTATAGTTTTGGGTTGATAAATAGAATTTCTGCAAAAG
This sequence comes from Raineya sp., assembly GCA_025054975.1. GTDB lineage: Bacteria > Bacteroidota > Bacteroidia > Cytophagales > Thermonemataceae > Raineya. Next base: position 11,131 of record JANWZC010000052.1, on the reverse strand, counting down.
AGCCTGTCCTACTTCCGACTACAGAGAAGCACAATGAAAGACATCTCTTTTTATCCCAACGAATAAGAAATTTCACTATACCTTCACAAAGATTACAAACATCATTAAAAAGAATAATAAGATTTTGCATAGTGATTAATTATACTGAATGAAAAATGAAAAGTGGTTTTGAGGAAAATAATTTCAAAACCACTCTTTTGGTCGTTGAGCGAAGCCGAAACGCCAAAAAAGTGGTATAAAACTAAATTCCTTTGAGTGAGTATGTAAACATTGTAATTTAAGTTTCTTTAAATTTTAGATTTATATACAGCATTATAATGTCGATTGAGTTTGATGCTAGCTTTTTGGAGCGAGCACTGCCGTTGAATTTTGATTTGTTTTTCATAGGACTTGCACAATTTATACTAAATAAAAAGTTGTTTTGTAAATTTTACAAATATAAAACCTTGATTTTTAGGAAGTTACAATCTATGAAAAATCAAAACCTCTGTTAGTTGTGTATAATAACTCACGTTATTTTTAGAAATTTCCTAATTTTTTCTACAAAACCTTTTGCTTTCTAGTATAAAACCAAATTTTGTTGAGTATGATACGAATGGTGAGTGTTCTTGAAAAGCATCACTATTCGTTCATTTTTATCATATTGAATGAAATACCTACTTGTGCTTGCATATCTTGTGCTTCTTCGTAGGTACTATCGTCCTCATCTACGTAATACCAATTGATAGTTACTTGCCCACCTTGACTTTGATACTTTTTAAGTATCATAACCATTTCTTGGATCGCTCTTGCCGAAGAAGTATTGAAATATGTAAGTTTAAAGTTCATCTGGATAGGCTTGCGAACTTTAATAATATACTCTTCTAACCAAGCAATAAGCCGGTTAAAAAACTCAAAAGTCTCTTCTTGATACGACTCGCCCGCAATAGTACAAATACCCGTAGCAGCTGAAAAATTAACATCAGGTGTAAAGTAAGTTTTCTTTTCACCTACAATGATTAAATCTTTCATAAATTTTCATTTTTTGTTAATTTGAGCAGTAATCATAACATATTTGTTGTTTTGAAAATGTACAGTATCTAAAACAATAGGATTGGCAGATTTGAGAGCAACTTCTATCAATCCTACGTTACCGCTTAGAGTATGTTTTTGGATAGCCTCATTTCTAAAGTTCATTTTTAAGGTTCGCAATCCCGTTCTATCCAAGGCGTTGATTTTACTTACACGAGTTAACAATCTTTTCATTTGTTCATCGGATACTTTATTGAGAGTAGTTATTTTGACTATATTTTTCTGCTCAATAATATAAAAAGCACCAATACCTACTTCTCGGTTAATAATGGTAGCTTGAACTCGCTCTTGGGAATAGGAACTTACGTTTTGAGCTAATTCTACGAAAATAGCAAAAAGTTTTTCACGGGTTTTTTCGTCTAAATTTAAATCGTTGCGAATGTGATGGCTAATTTCCACAATAACGGGATAAGAAAATATGCCCTTGTAAAAAAATAATGTCTCATTGGCTAAATGTTCCATAAAGTACTGCATACACTTAAATATTCACAGTGGAGTTGGCAACATTACTTTCAGAAGTAATTACATTTTCCAGCGGAAATATGTCAAAAAAATTAAATTTGAGCATAATTTGAGCAGTAGCAACTACATCTTTTTCGCAATATTTGGCAATTCGGTCTAAATTTTTATCTTGCCAAAAGACTTTTCCCACCATACTGCCATCCATATCGTCTTTGGGAGTGGGAATATCAAACAAATGGCAAAGTAGTTCAAGTTTGGTAAAACTTTTAATATCACCAAAACGCCACATTTCCATAGTATCAATCAAGTGTAAAATATCCCAAGGTTTTTTGCCACGAATTTCAAGGACTTCGGGCAAAGCAATTTGATTAACAATATATCTGCGGCACAAGTACGGAAAGTCAAACTCTTTGCCATTGTGAGCTACCAAATAATGAAACAACCATTCATTGCTCAATTTGTTGCCGTTGCTATCAAAAACTCGTCTGCCATTTTTATCAATCAGGTTGCCGTAGTTGTCTAATTTGCCAGTTTTTTCATTCAAGAAATTTCTAAAATTTATCAAAATTTCCTTTTCATTTTCGCCGTAAAAGGATTTTACTTTGAAATAGAATTGGTCATTTCTTTCATAAATAAAGCCACAACTGATACAAACTACTCTTCCAAATTCGGCGTAGATAGCGGCTTTTTCGTAATATTTTTCTTCGGCAGAAAGGTCTTTGGGTTCAAGATTTTGGGATTTGATTTCCCACATTTTTTGCAAACCTTCGGAAAGTTCGTGAAAATGCTGTGTAGAAGTGGCTGTTTCAATGTCTAAAAATAACATTCTTGTAATTTGCTCTTTGCTAAACATCATAGCATAACTTTGTATTAGTCGTTGAAAGCTAAGTGTTTTTACGCAAAAAAGCAAATTTTTTCAGCAATTAGTTGGTATTTCAATGAAAAGTTTGATTGATTTGAGCGATTTTAGCTCTGATAGTATCCAAGAGAGCTTGGGGAGGAGTAATTCTTTGCAAATGACTTTGCAATAATTCTTTGATAGATTTCTCTAAATCGTGTTCCTGATAGCAAGGCAAACATTTTTCAATTTTACTCATCAGTTGTGGAGTGATTTCCACTACATTTTCGCTATCCAAGATAGTATAAAGGGTTTCTAAACAACAACAAGTACAAGGTTGCGACTTGGGCGAATGAACTTGAAAACTCATAGTTTTTATGATTTTTGCAGGTAACCTAATTTTTTAGCGTAATCAGCAAGTTTTTCACGCAACAGTCCGCGAGCCCTATGCAAACGAGAACGTACCGTCCCAATCGGAATATCTAAAATTTTAGCCATTTCCTCGTAAGTAAAACCTTCAATATCGCACAAAATAATCGCAATTCTAAAATCTACATCCAACGAATTGATTGCATTAGCTACTTCGTCTCCTATGAGTTCTTGTACGGTTTCATTTCGCAGGTCAGTAGTGGCTTCTATTTCAGGTTCAAACTCTTCAGAATTATAGAAAGTTTCAATCTCGTGATAATCAACTTTGGAAGGCTGCTTACTTTTTCTGCGAAAATCATTGATAAAACTATTTTTCAGTATTCTAAACAACCACGCTTTGGCATTAGTTCCTTTTTCAAAGGAGTCTATGAAACGGAAGGCTTTCAGATAAGTATCTTGGACGAGGTCATTGGCGTCGTCTTCGTCCAAAGTAAGCCGATAGGCAAAATTATACATAGAGTTCAGATGAGGAATAAGTTCCTCATTGAAAATTTTATGTTTTTCGGCTTCGGTATAAGTGCTGATTTCCATAAAAATTTTAAAAAGGCTACGAAAATAACGTTTTTTTGAGAATTATCATATAACTTTTTCAGATTTTTCAAACTTTTATGCCTATTACCAATACGTCATCAATTTGGCTGTAATTTCCTTTCCAAGCGTTGAACTCCATTTCTATAAGTTTTCTTTGTTCTTGCATAGGCAAAGGAGCGATTTTGAGTAAAATTTCCTTAAACTTACGATACCCTAATTTTTTCTTTTTATCTCCTCCAAATTGGTCTTGATAGCCGTCTGAAAAAAGATAAATTACGTCATTAGTTTCAAGTGGAAAGGTCTGTTCGGTAAATTCTTTGGTTTCACGGCTATTGCCCCCAATAATATGTTTATCAAAGGGCAATTCTATCAATATCTCACCTCTTACGATGTAAATAGGTGCATTAGCAGAAGCAAATTTTAATTCTTTGGTTTTAGGATTGACTTTACAGAGAGCTATGACAAGTCCGTCTTGGGTAGGTTCTTCATCAGGTTGTACGTTTTTGTGCAAAAGTTTTACTAATTCTTTATCAAAGATTTGAAGCAATTCGCCGAGATTTTGATGTTCTTTCCTGAAAAAGGCATAATCTAGACTGATATATGCCATAGTAGCCATAATGGCACCAGGCACCCCATGCCCTGTACAATCGGCAGCAGCAACGTAAAAGCCTTCTGTATCTCCGTGAAACCAATAAAAATCTCCACTTACCGCATCGCGAGGTTGATAAAAAATGAAGTAATCTTGCGAAAATTTACTAATATATCTATCACTTGGTAAAATAGCATTTTGTACTCGTTGTGCATACCGAATGCTGGCTAATATACTTTCTCGGCTACGTTCAAGTTCATTTTTTGTATTTTCCAAAATGATATTGCTTTGAGTAAGTTCTTCTTTTTGTTCTTCTAGTTCTTGAGTACGTTTAGCAACCTCTTGCTCTAAATTTTTGCTCAAATAAGCTACTTTTGCATACGCTTTGGCAATGCGGTAGGAGATTACAAAAGATTGGAAAAACAGGAAAAGAAGCATACCTAAGGAGGTAATATTAGCATAAGCAAACAAAATTACTCCCTGATGATGCAAAGTTTCCAAAAAGCTAAAAATCATAGGCATTAGGAAAGCGACAAGTATCAAATAAGCTTCTTTTACACTCTTTTGCTTGGCTTTCAGACAAACGTAAATTTCCAAAATATACAAAGCATAAATCACAAAATAATAAATAGGAATGGAATATAAATAAGTGGGAATAGGTAAAAACGCCAATCCCAACATAATCCAAGCGATGTATTTAGCAGCTTGAAATATCTTGCGATTGATGATATTAGGCAAGAGAGCGTCCAGAAATAATAAAATAACAAGTGGTAAAGCATAAGCAGAAAAAAATTCAGTTTTCATCATTAGTTCAAAACTGCTATTGGGAAATAATTCTCGCCAATATTGTGAGCCTACGCTTAATAGAGAAGTTCTTAAAACTACCAACAAACAAATAAGCACCAAATAAAACGAGTCGTGGTTACTTTGTCGGCGAGAAAGGAAAAAATACAAAATACTATGGAAAACTGCCATAAATAGCAAAGCCCCCATAATAAACAGCTCAAAGTCGCGGATTTTTTTAGTTTTTTTGTCAATTTCTTCCCACGACCCTAAATAAATAGGATAGTATATGCCCCCCCGAAAATGCTCAAAATTGCTAATTTGTAGAGTTATTTGTAGGGTGTTGTCTTTAAGAAAATGATTAGGAATTTTAATGATATTTTTTTGATAAGCAGCTACTGAACTATCAGGTTGAGTAGCAAGTTTGCCCATGCTTGTAAAAAGCGAGTCGTTGAACCAAAGCCGATAAGCCGTAGCTACATTAGGCAATTCCAAACCTAAATCTTTGCTATTCGCAGGTAACTTGATAAGCAAGCTATACGTTGCATAACCTTGCGGTGTATAATTTTTTCTATTCCATTCAATAGGGAGAGGTAAAAAATCTTTGCTTTGCAATATTTCTTTGGGGGATAAAATTTTTTGCCAAGCAAAAAAAAATTCTCCTTTCACTCGCAAAAGTTCAATTTTTTTTTCCTGTGAAAGGTCTAAAATTCCTTTTCGGGCTACGAAATGTTGTTTTTCTTTCCAACAACTACTTAGCCCCCAAAGCAGCAACAAAAGAAGTGATATGGAGATGATTTTCTGCAATTTTGAGAAAGTTTTGGCTTAATTTACAAAAAATATAAGTCATACCAAATATTTGGTAGATTAAATTTGAATTAAGTATGCAAAATACTCGTTGTTTATACTCAAAAAATTTATTTTTAATTTCTTTCTTACACTAATTAGTTTAATGGCAAGAAATTATAAAGCGTCTTTTGGGGTTGTTGAGCATATTTTAGCTTTTTATTGAGGATAGCCGAAGTATGCTCAGCAAAAAAAAGCCCAAACGTCCAAAGAGAACGTAAAAACCAAAGTTTGATGATTTTTGATGAAAGACTAAGTCATATTTTCCGAACTACTTTTTTCGTTGAGTACAGAAAACAAAAAACTCAAAAATACGGCATTCCATGCCTATTTTTGAGTTTTTTATTCTAAAGTGGAGCATATCGGAGTCGAACCGATGACCTCTACAATGCCATTGTAGCGCTCTAGCCAGCTGAGCTAATGCCCCAGTAATTGCGGTTGCAAATGTAGCAAGAAAAAAATGCAAACCCAAATTTTTGATAAAAAATTATTTGTATCATTGTAAAAATTTTGTCCTATGCAGTGGAATATCTACATTGAGCAATTTAAGAACTATCTCAAATTAGAACGTGGCTTTTCTGAAAATTCTATTGAAGCATATTTGCGAGATATCACCAAATTCAAAGAATTTGCTTTGGGCAAAGATTGGCAAAATCCTGAGAAAATCAATACTCAAAATATTCAAACATTCATTCTTCATCTCAACGAATTGGGCATTGCCGAAACTTCACAGGCTCGTATACTTTCAGGTATAAAGGCTTTTTACAAATTTCTTTATGCCGAAGAAACTATCTCCACAGACCCCGCTTATCTGATTGAAGCTCCTAAACTCAAACGCAAACTGCCTGATACTCTAGAATATCACGAGATTGAAGCCTTACTCAATGCCATAGACCTTTCTACTCCCGAAGGTACTCGCAACCGAGCTATGTTAGAAGTATTGTATAGTTGTGGCTTACGTGTCAGCGAGCTAATTGAACTGAAAATATCTAATTTGTATTTTGATATTGAGTTTGTTAAGGTTGTAGGCAAAGGCAACAAAGAACGCTTCGTACCGATTGGTAGGGAAGCTATGAAATACACTCAAATCTATTTAGAACATATCCGCAAGCATATAAACATTGCCAAAGGACACGAAAACTATGTTTTTTTGAACAGGCGAGGTAAAAAACTCACACGCGTGTATGTGTTTATGGTTATCAAGGAACTTGCTCAACAAATAGGTTTGCAAAAGAATATTAGTCCGCATACGTTTAGGCATAGCTGTGCTACTCATCTACTTGAAGGCGGTGCCGACCTACGCACCATTCAAGAAATTCTCGGACATGAGTCCATTACCACTACTGAAATCTATACACATTTAGATAAAGACTATCTACGTCAAACCATTCTGCAATATCACCCACGTAGTTAGAAAAGTTGAAAGTTTGAGTTTAGGGTCTGCAAATTTAATATTTGCAGAATTTGGAGATTAAGAAATTCGCCTTGCACTTGTTAAAGTTCTCTCGGAAAAACAAGAATAGTCTCTTTGCCTCACCTTCAAACCTCAAGCTAACAAACTTTTCTCTTCCAATTTCATTTTCCTAAAATCCGTCTTTATCGTCTTTCTTTTTATCTTTTTTCTTATCTTCTTGTGGTTCTTCTTCAATAGGCTCTTCTTCCTCCTCCTCACCTTTTTTCTTTTTGCCTTTCTTTTCTTTTTTAGGTTTTTCTTCTTTGGGTTTCTTTTCTTCTTTGGGTTTATCTTTGTCTTTTTCCTTTTTCTCTTCTTTCTTTTCGTCTTTGCTTTCTTTTTTCTCCTCTTTCTTCTCTTCTTTTTTAGGTTCAGGTTTGGCTTCTTGCTTTTCTAACTGATTGGGTTGAGATTGTTCTTCGGGAGTTTCTTCTTCCTCATCTTGTTGTTTTTTCTTTTTGGACTTACGTTCTTTTTTAGGTTTTTCTTCTTTGGGCTTTTCTTCCTCTTGTGGGGTTTCTATATTCTCCTCGGTCTCTTCCTCCACATTTTGTTTTTTCTTTTTAGATTTTTTCTTGGATTTTTTGTCAGTTTCTTCCTCTACTTCTTCTTTTTGCTTACGTTCTACCTCTGGAACAGCCCCGAATTTTTTATCCAAATAATACTGCTTGAAACGCCTTTTGAAAGTTTCCACAGCAATTTCATCAGCAAGTTCATACCCCAAATCTTTATCATTTTTGGCTTTTTTACCTTTTTCAAAGGCACTATTTACTTTGGGAATAGAGCAGTCGCCTGAGAGCGTATTTTGCGTGAGTGAAAGAAAAATCCATTGTTCGGGAGTAAGTTCTAAATACAAATTAATGATGTCTCCTTCTTCTAATTTCTGAATTTCCATAAAACCATCTACCAACGCATTCACATCTTTATCCAAAATATTTGCTAAGCCAATCTTGCCCACGCTATAAAAGCTATTCGTAGTATCTGACCATTTCAGAGTTACTTGGGAAAGCACCAAACCTTTTGCTAAAATTTTCTTATCAGCTTGGAAAAGAGGGTGGTATTTGGTACGAGCATGATTTTCATATTTTTTAGCTTTTTCGTGAGTTACAATTTCAGCAAGACGGTTCATCAAAGTAGCATCATCGGTATTGTAGGCTTGGTCGCTAGCCGAGCCGTCCATTTTGGCATACTTAAATAGGTCAGCCACCCCAGAAAGTGGAGATTTAGCTTTGGATAAATCAAATACAAACATTTGCGTAAATTCATAATCATCGTTTCTAAGATTTACTCTCGCTGAACCCGCCGAAAGTACAAAATTCTGTAATTTTTCATCTACGAGTTTGAATTTACCTTGCATTTCCAAAATACCCTTGCCATCATCAAGTGTAAGCAAAGTGCCTTCATAACTTTCCTTTTCTAAGCGGGCTTTATCAATTATTTTGAACTCGTTAATTTCAGGAGCATAGGTTAAAACTCCTTTGGCAAGATACATATCACTATCATTATCTCCTTTTTTGCTTGAAAGGAACGTAGTGTAAAGTTTTCCATTTTCTTCGTAAGTGTAATGCAAACCCGTAGTAATAATATTTGCTTCGGAAGAGGTCTTTTCATCAAGTTCTACATACACATCTCCTGCATCACGTTGGTAAGGTATCCAGTAATTGCCATAATTCTTGCTTTTGAGTTGAATTTGAATAAATCCGTCTAAGATGAGGTCTTTTTTGTAGGCAAGCATTTCTGCCGTACCTTTGAACTTAATACGAGGTTTAACAAAGAAATTATCTTCTTCACGTACTTCTCCACGAGATTGAGTGTAACGTTTAGGAATTTGCAAAGTATCTTCCCCTCCTTTTTTTCTTTTACGCTTGATTTTAGTTTTGCCCGCCTCTGAAATCTGTTCATTGCCCACAAGTTCAAATCTATCAAATTTCAATTTGAAAGTATCTTGGGCAGCATTTACATAACGATAAGTAGCATCTCCTTCAAAATCTTCTCTATGATTGATTTTAATATTTCCATTGACAAGTGTATGATAAAAGTTAGTAGTATCAAGCACTATCGTTGCATTTTTCAATTCTTGAATAGTAGCTCCTTTGAGAATGGTTACTTTATTTTTATCGGGAATGATACGGGCATCGGCAGAGGAAATATAAGCTACTCCTTCAAGGTCTAATACAGGATTACTTAGGTCGGTCATATCGTATTTGCCTTTGGAAGCCTTCAAAAAAAGGTCTTTATTAGGGGCATTTTCTTCTTCTTCATAATGAGTTGAACGAAAAATTGTATTTTCATCACCCACCATAGTAACTTGCTTTTTGGCAATATCCCAAGTAGCTTCACGAATAGAAGTTTTGAATTGAGCATAAGGGAAAGCTATAAACTCGTAATTAGGTGCTTGTTGAGCAATAGTAGGATTATGATTGATTTTACAGATATTATTTTTGAGGTCAAAATCAACAAAAATAGCATTGGCATCAATGATATTTTTAGTAACATTTTCTTGGTCTTTGGCAAAAGGGTCTAATTCGGCAGAGTAAACTTTGAAATCTACAACATTTTCAGGAGTTTGTAGGGTATAAATTCTCTGTGGTGAAACAGAAGCCCCTTTGGGTGTAAGCATAAGGAAATCTTTTCGCCTTAACTCGCCAATCGCCCAAAGACTTTCAGGGGTAACTGCTAACGTGCCTTTCAAACTGGCAGGATTTTTTTCGTCAAAAATTCGTACTAATTTATCGGGAGCTATGTTGAGTGTAAGGCTATCTAATTTCAAAGTATCTTTGCCTTCGTAGCGAGAAGTGTACCAAGTAAGTTTCATATCTTCGCCTACCGCTTCGGGATAGAAAGTATTTTTGATTTTTTGTTGTTGGACTACAATATTTGCTTTTGCTGTAACCACTGAATCAGGAGTAAGTAAAAAATAAGGTGCTTTTACACTATAACTATGATTTTTAATTTCTAATTTCTTTCCCGTAGCGATAAGTCCTGTTTTATACATCACGATAGAGTCTGCAATCAGTTCCCCTTGGGTATGGTAGAGTTTTAGAGGTTTTTTAGGCTTATGCACAAAACCCAAAGCATAACGAGACTCTACACCTGTATATTTAGGGTCATACACGGGGACAAGCACTTCCTTGATAGGTGGGAAGATATTGGAGTAAAAAGTACCTTCAAATCTGGGCATTTTAGTCGTAAGGCTATCCATTTCCACATTGGGAATTTCAAAATAGGCTTGATGTTTGTGATAAGCATATTTCTGGCGATAAAAAGCATCAAAATAAATTTTACCTCCTGTTTCTATTTTTAGTTTAGGATAAGACTCATAGACTTCACCTTTCTTGCCACCAGGAATTTGTCCTTTTTTCAAACCTGAGATATTATTAGGGTGTGAAATCAATAAATCTCCTGCATTAAACTTAATTTCCCCACCAAGTTCGTGAGTCATTTTAGGGTTTTTAGGATCTGGCACAATAAATACAACGCTATCAAGCGTTTCCATTGTAAGTTTGAACTCATCATACGGAAGCATAAAGTTTTTGCCAATAAATCTGAAATTACCCACTGTAACTTCGCCTTCTTCCATAAAGAAATTACTTGCCCCATAAATTTTTATTTCCTTATTCTTAGGAATAAAATATACGTTCAGTTTTTTGCTTATAGCAAATTTTTCAACTCCTCTGATAATCATGCCACCTCCATCGGGTAATACAGAAGCATTCGGCATAGCAGGACCTTTCTTGCGTTCTGATTTGAAGAAAAAGCCTTCTAACTCCCACAAAAGAAATTTTTCGGGATTAAGTTTATTGAGTTCAAGTTCCTCGGTGAGGGCAACTTTCTTGATTTCTTCAAATTTATCTATCTTGAACGTATCTGTAAGCGTAATAAGTGTATCGCGAGGAAATTCAGGATTTTCAAGTCCCGTAGTATCAGGTTTAGGACGAAAAACACGTTTGGTAATGAGAATATTTTTGCCTTCTAATTTTTTATACAAAATTCTACCATTCGTAAAGCGAAATTTTGTAGTATCTCGTACAATACTATCTTTACTGGCATCGCGAGGCGAAATAGATTCTATAAGCATATCATCAAAATCTTTATTGGCATAAGGCTCTAAATACTTGGGCAATTTCTT
>JANWZC010000051.1 GCA_025054975.1 Raineya sp. | reverse complement strand
AGTATCAATTCTTGTGGCACAAGAGCCATATTAGCTCGCAAGATATGCGTATCCCATTGTTCTACGGGTTTTTCGTCTATCCAAATACTTTGGGGAGGAACTTCGTAAAGTTTTGCCAATAATTGTACAATAGTAGATTTTCCTGCCCCACTATGCCCCACAAGGGCTATTTTTTGTCCTTTCTGGATTTGCAAAGAAATACCTTTCAACACTGCTACATCAGGTCGGGTGGGATAGGCAAAATGTAGGTTTTCAATGCGAATATTCCCTTCTATTTTGGTAAAATTTTGAGAAGTTACAAAATGCTCTATTTCAGATTTTTCACCAAGAATTTCTAAAATTCTTTCCGATGCTCCTATAGTTTTTTGAAGTTGAGCATACAAATCGCCCATGCCTGCTACCGAAGCCCCTATAAATATGGTGTAAAGAATAAACTCAATCAACTGACCTGTTTTCAGTGAGCCTTCGGCTATCAAATTAGCTCCGTACCAAAGCACCAAGACAATCCCCCCAAAAAGTGCAAAAATCAGAAACGACACAAAAATACCTCTAAACACAGAAGTTTTAAGAGCAATTTTCACCAAACTATTCAGTTTTTGCCGATAGCGTCTTTGCTCCCAAAATTCGTTAGTAAAAATCTTAACCACCTGAATTGCCTGAAAAGTTTCTTCTACAATGGTATTGGCTTGGGCGAGTTCATCTTGGGCTTTTTTGGAAAGTTTGCGAATAAATCTGCCAAAAAGAATAGCTACAATTATCATTACAGGAAAGGTAGAAAGCATTACCAGAGCTAATTCCGTATAACGAATAAGTAAAATACTCACACCAATCGTAAGCACGGCAATTTGTCGGAAAAGCTCTGCCAAGCCGAAAGAAAGCATACTTTCCAACTGACTAATATCCGTATTGATACGACTTACAAGGTCTCCAACTCGGTTTTTTTCAAAAAAACTTATCGGCAAAGTAATGATTTTGTTGTAGAGACTGGCTCGCAAATCTGCCATTGTTTTTTCGCTCACATTGGCAAAAAGATACACACGAAAAAAAGAAGCAAACGCCTGCAAAAGCAATATACCCAAAAACACCAAAGCCACTTGATTAACACTTTTCAGTAACCAAGATTTATCTCCAGTGGCTACATCTGTAATTCTGCCTGAAAGCGTTGGGAAGGTAAGGGTAGTAAGTGTAGAAATCACCAAAAAGAACATGCCTGCCCAAAAATATCCACGATAGGGTTTGGTATAGGCAAAAAGTTTTCGGATTTTGGCAAAACCTTCTTTGGTGAGTTTGCGTTTTTTGTCAAGATTTTCTTCACTATCGGAAAAGCGTCTGCGGGGAGGCATAATGATTTTTTCGCAAAATTAGCAAAAATATAACTCTGTAATTGTTAAAAAGTTCAAAATTTTGGCAAACAAAAAACCTACAAAACCTCTAACACACTTTCCATTTGCGTACCTCGTGAGCCTTTGATGAGCAGTAGCCAATCTTGTAAATTTCTATCTTTGAGCCAATTATGCAGGGAAAATTTATCGTTGAAAAAATAGGCTTTGGGCAGAAACTGCAAGGCAGGTTGCATTTCGTTGCCATACAAAACGACTAAATCAAAATTTTTTTCTGCAAGTAATTTACCAAGATTTTGATGTTCGGTGTAGCTGAAAGAACCAAGTTCATTCATTTGCCCCAAAATGACCCCTTTGGGTTGTGAAGTTTGCATTTGGGCAAAATTTTCAATGGCTTCTTTCATAGAACTCGGATTGGCATTGTAGGCGTCCAAAATGATAATGTTGGTATTTTGGTGCAAAATTTGAGAACGATTGTTACGAGGAACATAACTCAAAATAGCCTCGTCCATTTTTTCAGCAGGTACTCCAAAATATTTGCCTATACACAAAGCCGTAGCGATATTAGCGAAATTATACTTGCCTATCAGTTGCGTTTGTACGAAATTGCCTTGTTCAGTTTCGTAAGCTACGAAAAAATCTGTTTGGGCAAGTTTGCAATGCAAATAGTCTTTTTCGTTAGGATAGGTAAAAATTCGTTTTTTGGTGAGCTTGTATGTTTGAGCAAGTTCGACAAGTTCCTTCTCGTTGGTATTGAGGAAGATTATGCCTTTATGTTTTTGTAAATACTTGTAAAGTTCGCCATTAGCTTTCATGACGCCTTCCTTGCTTCCAAAACCTTCCAAATGGTCTAAACCGATATTTGTAATAACACCGAAGTTGGGTTGAGCAATTTGACAAAGGAAAGCCGTTTCGCCGATATGATTTGCCCCCAGTTCAATAACGGCAATTTCTGTATTTTGCGGTATAGAAAGAATTGTTAAGGGAACGCCTATGTGATTGTTCAGATTGCCTTGCGTGGCAAAAGTTGTATATTTTTTAGCTAAAACGCTTGCTACAAGTTCTTTGGTGGTGGTTTTACCATTAGAACCACCGATAGCAATTACAGGAATGTTCAAATTTTTTCGGTGCAGTTGTGCAAGTTGTTGAAGGGCTTTCAAAACATCTTTGACTAAAATACATCTTTCATTGGTTTGGTAAGCAGGCTCATCAATAATGGCATATTCAGCACCTTTTTGCAGGGCTTCTTGGGCAAAAGCATTACCATTGAAATTAGCTCCTTTCAAGGCAAAAAATAAACTACCTGCTTCAATTTTACGTGTATCGGTGGATACTTTGGGGGTTTTCAGATAAAGCTGATAAAGTTCATCTAACTGCATATAAGAACATTTGGCAAAGAAAATCTAATTGAAAAACACACAAAGAAAGCAAAAAATTTATAGTTTTGCCCGATAAAATTGAAAATTTATGCAAACAACGAATTCGCAACCACAAACTTACGAGGAAATTGATTTAGTAGAGTTAGTGCTAAAAATCTACAAATTTTTCAAAAAACGAATTCTATTGATTTTGTTGGTTACGTTGGTTTGTGTAGGGATAGGTGTTTTGGGGAGTTTTGTGGTCTTTCAGCCTCGCTATCAGACTACTATGATTTTTCAATCTCGCTCTATGACTGCTTCAGAAGTTGTTGGGGTGGTAGGCACACTAAATAATTTGGCAAGAGAAGAAAATTATGAGGAAATGCAAAAACTTACAGGGTTGCCACGAGAAATTAGCAAGTATATTGTGAAATTAGAAGCTGCACCAAACAGAGAAATTCAAAAAAATATTGAGAAAGATATTCGCAGAGACTCAACTTTGGCTCTTACGATAGAAACTCTTGATAATGAGAATTTAGATAAAATTCAACAAGGGCTTGTAAGTTATTTTGAATCTTTACCTTACGTGCAAAAACACAAGCAAATATTCAAGGAGGGCAATGAGAGGGTTTTAGCCCAAATCCAACAGGAAATAAAACACTTGGATAGCTTAAAGAAAATTGTAGAAAGCAGTATTTTTATCAAAAATTCTTTCATTTTGAACACAAGTGGTGATATTTCTAAAAAAATTATTGAATTGCGAGAAAAAGAAAATGAAGTACGCAAAGAATTAGCTTTCCCCGATGATATTAAAGTTATCAAAGGTTTTACTCGTTATCAGAAGCCTCGTAAATTTTCTATTCGCGATACTTTGTGGGTTTCGGCTTTTGTAGGACTTATTTTAGGCATACTTTGTGGCTTAATCATTGAACTCAATAAACTTATTCGCAAACGCGAGCAAGGTACAGCTTAAAGAATACCAACGTGAAGTATTACTTGGTAGTAGGAGAGCGTTCAGGGGATTTGCACGCTTCCAACTTGATGAAATCTCTCAAAAGTTTAGATAAAAATGCCCAATTTCGCTTTCTGGGTGGTGAGCAAATGCAAGCCGTAGGAGGTGAAATGTTTCTGCATTACAAGGAAATTACCGTTATGGGCTTTTTGGAAGTTCTTTGGCAAATCCGTAAAATTTTTAAGTTCCTTGCTCTTTGTAAAAAAGATATTCTTGCCTACAAGCCCGATGTAGTAATTTTAGTTGATTTTGCAGGCTTCAATATGCGAATTGCTCGCTTTTGCAAAAAACATCAAATTCGGACTTTTTACTACATTTCTCCTAAAATTTGGGCTTGGAATACCCAAAGAGCCTACAAAATTAAAAAATATGTGGATAGAATGTTTGTGATATTGCCTTTTGAAAAAGATTTTTACAAAAAATTTGGGTATGAAGTTGATTATGTAGGCAATCCACTTTTAGATGCAGTCAATAGCTTCAAAGGAGATGATAATTTTTTTGCCAAAAATAATCTTTCTCCTGAAAAACCTATTTTAGCAGTATTGCCGGGCAGTCGTAGGAGTGAGTTGAAGTATATTTTGCCTATTATGCTTTCGTGTAAGCCTTATTTTGAGCAATTTCAATGGGTTGTGGCAGGTGTAGATAACGTACCTGCTGAAATGTATGAAATCTGCAAGCATTACCAAGTACCTGTACTTTACAATCAAACTTACGATATTTTAGCTCACGCTCATACAGCCATAGTTACTTCGGGGACAGCTACTCTGGAAACAGCTCTTTTCAGTGTGCCACAGGTGGTTTGTTACAAAGGTAATGCCCTTTCTTATCAAATTGCTAAACGTTTGGTACAAGTGCGTTACATTTCGCTTGTCAATCTGATAATGAACCAAAAAGTAGTAACCGAACTTATTCAAAATGACCTCACTACTGAGAATTTACGTCAGGAATTGCAGAAAATTATTGCAGGTGAAGGTCGTGAAAAAATGCTTCAAGATTACCGCTTACTAAAACATATAATGGGCAGCATAGGTGCTTCCACAAATACCGCCCATAAAATTATAGAATATCTACAAAATTGATGTAAAATCGGTTCAGTTTTATTTATCCTTAATGCAGGCTTCTGTATCTAATTTGTACGTAAAACACATGCAAAAGTAGCTTCTTGGCAAAAAATTCAAGTTCCTCTTTATCATCAAGCCTTTCTTTCGACGTTTCGACTTGTTATTGAGCCTAATAAAACACGCTCATTAACAAGCCGAAATGCCATTAGTAACCCCAAAAACTTAAAATCAAATTTTTTTAAGTTTTTATGCATTTTCTACATTTTCTTCCACTTTGGCTACATTTTTAGCGTTATCGTTTTCATAACGCTTTGAGCCTTCCATAGAAATAGCGTTTTTTTCTAATGTAATTTTTACACCTCTATCAATTTCCAGTACAACCGTATCTTTGCCTACTTCTACAATTTTGCCATGAACTCCTCCAATCGTTACAATTTTATCGCCACGCTTCACAGAGTCGCGAAATTTCATTTGTTCTTTTTGGCGTTTCTGTTGAGGACGTATCATGAAAAAGTAAAATACCACGAAAATACCTATCATAAAGATAAGGCTCATAAGAGAGCTACCGCCTTGTGAGCCTGTTTGCGTCTGTAAAAGTATTGTTTCCAGCATATTTAGATTAGGAGTTTGCAGTGAGTACAAAATGGAATAGTTTAAGGTTATTGCTTTACGGGGCCTTTCATTTGGCTCAGGTCTTGCATCTGAGGATTTTTAGCCTTCACTTTTCCTTTCAAAGTAAGTATAGTAGTTGTAGGTTCAGTATTGGCTGTAACCGTAATAGTTTTATTAACTTCACCTGGTCTGCCGTTGCTATCAAATTCAGCGATAATTTCGCCTGTGCCACCAGGAGCAATGGGTTCTTTGGAAAAAGTAGGCACCGTACAACCGCAAGAAGGTTTAGCATCTTGGATAATAAGCGGATTTTTGCCTGTATTTGTAAATTTGAAGGCATATTTTACTTTTTCGCCTTCATTTACTTCGCCAAAATTATACTCCGAAACTTCAAATTTAATTTCTGCTTTGGCTTGTTCTTGTTGGTTGTTTTGTGCATTTGTATTTTGAGCAGTGGCAGTTGCTGTAGAATTAGCTTCTTGGTTTTGAGCTTTTTTTTCACAAGCCCCAAGCACTACGCAAGTTCCAATAACAAATAAGCTGAAAATTACTCTTTTCATAAGTTTTTATCTAATTTTGTGAAAATTTGTGAAAAGACGTGCAAAGCTAAAAAAAATTGCCTTTGCAAACAACTTTTTTTGACTAATTTCGTTCCTTTAATCAAACAGCAAAAACAAGCTCTGTGAAACCTATTGCATTACTATTTATTACAATTTTATTTAATTCTACGTTACGTGCTCAAAAGCAATTTACTTATCAGTTGCAGGTTTTGAAGGCAAAAGAGACTATCAATTTGGATGGGGAACTAACCGAAAGTATTTGGCAAAATTCGCCTAAGATATCTAACTTTTTTCAAAATTTTCCTTACGATACTTCTTTTGCTAAACTGCAAACAGAAGTTTATGCAGCTTTTGATAAGAATTACTTTTATGTAGCTGCTGTATGCTTTCAGCCCAAAGAAACTTATGTAATAAGTTCCTTACGGCGAGACTTTAACAAAGATGATAATGATTATTTTGCTATATTTTTGGACACTTTTCAGGATAGAACAAATGGCTTTGCTTTCTTAGTCAATCCGTATAATGTACAATACGAAGGCTTAATAGCCGATGGAGGAGTATTCAGTGCTAATGCCGATTGGGATAACAAATGGTTTTCAGCAGTAAAGCAGTATGCTGATAAATGGGTCGTAGAAATAGCCATTCCCTTGAAAACCTTACGTTACAAGAAAAATGCTACTGAATGGAACGTTAATTTTGCTCGTAGCAGTCGTGCTGAAAATGAAATTTCTACTTGGGTGCCTGTGGGCAGAAATTTCAGAATAACTAACTTGGGATTTACAGGGAAATTGAAATTTGAAGAGCCTTTGCCTGCTCCTGGTGCAAATGTGGCTCTTATTCCTTATCTTACGGGTAATATCAGCGAAAACTACATCACACAAAAGAAAAAATTGGGAGCTAATGCAGGAGCCGATGCCAAAATTGCTGTTACCCCTTCCTTGAATTTAGACCTCACTATAAACCCTGATTTTTCACAGGTAGAAGTAGATAGACAGGTTACTAACCTAGACAGATTTGAAATCTTTTTCCCTGAACGCAGACAATTTTTCTTGGAAAATGCCGACCTTTTTGCACGTTTTGGGTTCAGTCGTATTCGTCCATTTTTTTCTCGGCGTATTGGTATTGGCTTTGATACAATTTCTAAAACTATTGTGCAAAATCCTATTCTTTACGGAGCAAGATTGAGCGGAAAAACTAATGAATATTGGCGTGTAGGTTTCTTGAATATGCAAACAGCAAATCAAAAAGAAAAAGGCATTTACGGGGATAATTTTACAGTAGCAGCAGTGCAAAGAACCGTATTTAAGCGTTCAAATATTGCAGGAATTTTTGTCAATCGCCAACGTACCGCTGATACCCTCACAGATTTTTCATTCAACAACAATAATTTCAATCGCCTTGTAGGAGTAGATTACAACCTTCTTTCCGTAGATAATCGTTGGAATGGTAAAATTTTCTTTCATCAACAGATTAGTCCCATCCCCCAAGCCGACCAATTTGCTCACGCTGCTTACCTCAATTATACCACACCCAATTGGAGTATTGCGTGGAATCACGAGTATGTAGGCAAAAACTATCAAATCAATGATATTGGTTTTGTGCCTCGTAATGATTTGTATCGTTTTGAGCCTTTGGTAGTTCGTAATTTTTTCCCAAAAGGCAAATGGAACAAAAAAATAGCCCGTATTCAATTTACGCAATACAATAACTGGTACTGGGACACAAACTGGCAACTCAATGACAGAAACAACTCCATTTCAGGTAACATTTTATTTCAGAATACGGCATTTTTCTCCATTTCGTTCCGCAATACCTACACACGTTTGTTTTTCCCTTTTGACCCTACTAATACAGGTGGTAATCGCTTGCCAACAGGTTCAGAATTTACCAACAACTATTTTGACGTATTCTATCGCTCCGATAGACGCAAACTTTTGGTGTATAGTTTTGCCTTTGAAGGTGGTGAATATTATAACGGTAAGCAACTTGCCCCTTATGCGTCTGTTTCCTATCGTTTTCAGCCTTACGGGCAAATAAGTTTGGAAGCTGATTATCGCCATATCCGCTTGCCCGAAGGTTATAATTCAGCTGATTTGCTACTGTTGAATATGCGTACAGATGTTTCTTTTACTACTAATTTGTTCCTTACCATTTTCTTGCAATACAACACCCAAACCGAAAATGTCAATCTGAATGGACGTTTGCAATGGCGTTTTGCTCCTGTTTCCGATATTTTTTTGGTTTATACCGATAACTACTTTCCGCAAGATTTTTCAGTGAAAAGCCGTTTTGTAGTGCTTAAAGCAACTTACTGGTTCAATTTGTAAGCGAAAAGTATAATTTCAGAAGCTCTTGCTTTTTGCTTTGCCACGTAAAATGCTCTTGAATATGTTGTTGAGCATTTTTACCAATTTCTTGGGCTTTGTGTGGGTACGCATTCCATATACGAATAGCACGAGCCAATTCCATGGGTCTATCGGCACGGATAAGTTTGCCCAGATGTTCATTGCTAATAATTTCTCGCACCACAGGCATATCCGAGGCTATCACGGGCGTACCTGCTGCCATTGACTCCAAAATTTTCAGTGGCGAACAACCTTGCTCCAAATTACGGCTACATTCTTTGAGCGGTGCAATCGAACACAGAGCATGTTGCACCCAAGCTGAAAGTTCATTTTTGGGCAAACGATATTTCCAAATAATTTTCTCTTGCAAACCTAATTTCTCGGCAAATTTGTGGTAAATCTTACAAAAACGAGGCTTGTGTGAAGCACATATCACTAAAAAAATGTCTAAGTCTTGCAAAAGACGGAATGCACGCAATAGTGTATCTACACCTTGCCAACTTTGCAAAGCTCCGAAATAAATCACATATTTTTCGGGGGCTTCCGCAGGTTTGGCTTGCGGAGAAGGTATGTCGGCTCCATTTGTAATAACGCTGATTTTTTCAGCTTTGATACCTTTTTTTTGCAAAAAATCTTTTATCATCGTTGAAGGTACTACAATCTTATCACTTGCTTCCAAGCAAAACTTTTCCAAATGCCGAATTTGATGAATAATTTTACTACTCACCTCATAACGATAGGTAAGTTCTATGGAAGGTAAAGCATTTACTTCAAAAATAGTCTTGTAGTTTTTGTGCGGATTGCTCAACAATGGCACCCCCGACCATATATCACGAAAATGCACTATCTCCAAATTCTGATAATTTCGCAGTGCAAATCCTAATTGCTCGCTATATTTTTCTACACGCTCCCAGAAACTTTTCTCTTGTAAAAAAATACGTTGTATGTATATATCGTTTTGCCAAGTTTCAGTTTCAGCAAGTTCTTCATCGCCCAATACCCACAGCAAGCCTTTCGGAAAATGCGTAAGCAAGGTACTTGCGAAATGTTGAATATGTGTAGATGCTCCTTTTGCCGAAGGAAATACATCAAAAGCCGCATATAAGGAACGAAAATCTTGCATTATTTGATTAGAGAAAGAATTATTTCAAACGTACTATCTCTTTGCTTTTTTCAGAATAAAACTTTCTGTAACTCCCAAACTTATAGAAAGCTCTAAAATTGTGCTTTTGCATACTCTTTGGTAGTGCAAAATAACGTAGTTAGGCAATCAAATTGTGAATAAGTACAGTATTGTTACATTAAAACATCAGGTTGATATACTGCCACAGGATTTTTTGTCCAAGAACTTATAGCAATAGTGCTGCCCAGAAATTGACTATAAAATTCTTGGAATTTCTATGTCTTGTATCGTCGATTTGATACTGATTTTTAATTTTACCAATCATAGCCTCAACGATACCTTTTTATATTCATTTATATTCGTTTAAATTAACTGCCGATTAAGTTGTTTCTTGCATTTTGTGTAGTAGAAAACTGAATTTTGCTAAGTTTATCATTCTGATATCTATAAAAATTTAAGTCATAGTGTAGTAAATAATGTATGGCTCTATATTGCACAATGCGATGCTTTTTCTTTGCGACTCTCGCATATAGTTTCTCTTTTTTCTGCAATATAAAAACATTACGTAATTTTAGGGTGCGTAACTCTTGATTTTTTTTTGCAAAAGGGGAATAAAATTATAAAGATACTACTACAAAATGGGAACTTATAATACAATTAAACCTTTCTATTTTGTGCTGAGATATTTGAAAGTTTAGGTTGTTAAAAAAACACAAAAAACTTGTGTAATAATTTTTTTTATCCGAAATTCAGGTTTTGAATGTTTTTAGGTATGCTCAAATAAAATCATCTGAATACCATGAAAAATTTAATTTTATTGCTTTCAGTATTTTTTCTTGATTATTCAATTTTTGCCCAAGAAATCTTGCAGATTTCCGAAAACTTTGAGAAAATACAAGTTGGCAAAAAATACCTACGAATTTTTAAGGATAGTACGTCCATAATGACTATTAGAGAGGTTTTACAGCAAGAAAACAAATTTGTACCACCAAATCAAGAAAGCCCTAATTATGGATATAGCAAAGCTGCTTTTTTTGCATTTTTCATAGTTCAAAATACTACGAATAAAGATAAAGAAGTTTTTGTAGAAGTAGATTATGCAGTTCTTGATGATGTGCGGTTTTATGTTTTTGATGAAAATGAAAGAATGATACGTGAATCTCAAACAGGGGACTGGTACCCTTTCGAACAGAGAGATTTACAAACTCGCAATTTTGTTTTTCGTGTAAATTTACCTGCTTTTAGCACTTACAAAGTGATATTCCGTATCCGAAACGATAGTACAATTTCTTTTCCCATTTATGTATGGCAGCCAGAACAATTCATTAGAGCCGAAAACTTTTCTATGTGGTCTTTCGGGCTTTATTATGGAATTATGCTGGTAATGCTACTTTACAACTTATTCATATATTCTGTGCTTAAAGAAAAAAGTTATTTGTTTTATATTCTCAATATTTTGGCTATTTTATTTTTTCAACTCACTTTCAACGGAATAGGTTTTCAATTTTTATGGAAAAATCTACCTGTATTCAACCATTTCAATATGCCTATGGCGGCTTGTTTGCTTACAATTGGGAGTATAACCTTTTCCCGTGAATTTTTGAATACCGCACAAAAACAGAAAATTTTAGATAAAATTTTAGTCATACTCATAATCATAGCCTTCATAAGTTTAATTTTATCCTTTGTAATGACTCAACGCATAGTATTACGAGTAGCCACTTTTATGGTGTTACCAAGTTGTATAGCTATTATTTATGGAGGTTTTACCTCACTCAAACAAGGTTTTCGTCCTGCTCGTTTTTTTGTACCAGCTTGGATAATGTATCTAGTAGGAGCTATTTTAGTCGCTTTGAGAGGTTTAGGACTTGCCCCAACCAATTTCATTACAACTTACTCTATTCAAATTGGTTCAGCCATAGAAGTAATTTTACTTTCTTTGGCTTTGGCAGATAAAATTAATACACTTCGCAAAGAAATAGCTCAAAAAGCCTTGGAGAAAGAACGTTTAGAAAAAGAAAAAGAACGTGAACGCAGGGAACTCATAGAACAGCAAAATGAGAAATTAGAACAATTAGTGGCAGAACGCACCCAAGAACTTTACGAACAGAACAAACAAATTACAGATAGTATCAAATACGCCCAACGTATCCAGCAAGCAATTTTACCTTCTAAAACTCAACTTACCCGTGTATTCCCTGAAGCCTTTATTTATTTTAAGCCTCGTGATATTGTAAGTGGTGACTTTTACTGGTTTGCTGAAAAAGATAATAAAGCAATTATAGCAGTAGTAGATTGTACGGGTCACGGGGTACCAGGAGCCTTTATGAGTATGATTGGCAACACTTTACTTAATCAAATTATTTTAGAGCGAGGTATTACGCGTCCTGCTGAAGTGTTAAACCAACTCCATGAAGAAGTTAAATTTGCTCTCAAACAAGACGACCTGACCGAAGAAGGTAGTCACGATGGAATGGATATTTCGCTAGTAGTATTTCATGAGTTACACAATATTTTGGAATTCGCAGGAGCAAATAATTCATTGTATTTGATTAGAAATGGTAGGTTAGAGGAAATTCTAGGTGATAGAATGGGCATTGGAGGAGTGCGTAAATCACCTGATGAACGTTTTCATAACAGAGTTATCAAACTGGGTGAGGTTGATACTTATGTTTATATGGCTACTGATGGTTACGCTGACCAACTTGGTGGAGCAAAAGGTAAAAAATTCTTGCATAGTAACCTTAAAAAACTTTTCGTAGAGTTGAGTAAAATGCCTAGTTTCAAAGCACAACATCTACATTTGAATAAAACTATGGAAGAATGGAAAGGTAATGAAAAACAAATTGACGATCAACTTATTATAGGCTTCAAAATTTCGGCTACGGCAAGCCGTCAGTTTGCTGAAGCTCGCAAGGGCAAAGAATGGGCTGAACGAAAAATTGCTCAATCTTTCAAATTTACAAGATGAAAGAAAAATTTTTCATTCTTGGTGTAGTTTTAAGTTGTTTTCAATATAGTTTTGCTCAAAAGGATAGCATTTCTTATCAACCTAAACTTCAATTTCTTACTGATACTTTTCTTTTAGGCAAAACTATACCTGTTGCTCTTGTTTTTCGGTATCCCAAACATTGGCAAGTTCTTTTTCCTGATAGCTCTTTCAATTATACACCTTTTGAATGGCAAAGTAAAGATATTTTTCCTACCCAAACCCAAGGTAGTATTAGCAAAGATAGTGCAGTTTTATGGCTGAAATGTTTTGAAATTGAACCTGTTCAGAAGTTGCGTTTGCCTGTGTTTCACATACAGCCCAATGGCGACTCATTAGCTTTTTTTTCTAATTATGACTCTGTTTTCTTTCGGCAATATATTCATTCTAATCGCATAGATACACTCACCATCAAAGCCGATACAGAATACGCTAACTTTCCCGAAAAAATCAATTTTCACGCTTGGATAGTAGGAGCAGTTACACTTTTTTTTATTTCAGCGATTGTATGGCTATTTTTTGGCGATTGGATAAAAAAACAAATCATTTTGCTGAATCTCAAACGCAGGCAAGTGCTTTTTGAAGATAATTTTGAAAAAGAAATGCTTAAAATTCGCACCCGCAAACGACTGAAAGATATTGAACAAGCCTTTATTTTGTGGAAAAAACATTTAGAGCAAATTGAAGGCGAACCTTACAGCTCTTATACTTCTAGCGAAATAGTTGAAATCTTAAAAACTGAAAATCTTGCTGAAAGTCTGCAAAATATTGATAGAGCTATTTACGGAACTATTGTAGAAGATAGCTTGGAGAAAGACCTGGCTTTTTTGAAAACACTTGCCAAAGAACGTTATCATCTCAAAAAGCAAAGTATCAAGAACGCATAAAATTAAAAGTTCTTCATTTTTTCGTAAAGCAAATGTACAGGCAAACCCATTACGTTGAAGTAAGAGCCTTCTATATGTTCAATGGCTACCATACCCAGCCATTCTTGGGCTCCATAGCTACCTGCTTTGTCATAAGGCTTGTAATGTTCTACATAATATTGAATTTCTGCTTGACTCAAAGGGCGAAAAAATACTTTCGTAATATCTGAGAAAAGTTCCATTTTTTGCAAGCTCATCAAACACACACCTGTAATTACTTCATGCATTTTGCCTGAAAGGGTTTCTAACATTTTTTGAGCCTCTTGAAAATTCGAAGGCTTGTTCAAGATTTTACCTTCTATGCATACAATTGTATCGGCAGCAATAATCAACTGATTAGCTTTCAAGTCAGAGGAAAATGCCTCTGCTTTTTTTCTTGCTAAAAATAATGGTACTTCCGCAGCAGGCATTTCAGCAGGGAAATCCTCTGAAACATCTTTTGTTTTTACTTCAAATTCTACATCTAAACCTGCTAAAAGTTGCCTACGGCGAGGAGAACCAGAGGCTAAAATAATTTCAGTATCTTTGAACTTTGAAGCTAACATTGAAACAAGATTTGCTCAAAAGGTAGTGAATTTGAATTTTCTTGTCAAATAAACAGCTATTTTTTATTTTTGCTATCAATAATTATGGTTACGGGACCATCATTGCATAGACTCACTTGCATATTAGCCCCAAATTCACCTGTTTGAATGGGTTTGCCGAGTTCCTGTGAGAAAATTTCAATCGCTTTTTCATACAAGGGAATAGCTACTTCAGGACGAGCCGCCTCAACAAATGAAGGACGATTGCCCTTTTTGGTGCTTGCCAGCAGGGTAAATTGACTAACAAGCAAAATATCTCCGTTTATATCTTGCAAAGAAAGGTTCATTTTCTCCTCACTATCCGCAAAAATTCGCATTTGCACTATTTTTTTAGCAAGCCAAGTTACATCTTCCAAAGTATCATCGTTACCTATTCCCAAAAGCACCACCAAACCCACACCAATAGCAGATTTTACTTTTCCTTCAATACTTACCGATGCATTTTGTACTCTTTGAATGACAGCTATCATTGTTCAGACATTAGACATTAAACGCAAAAAATTTGGGTGGTAGTTCAAAATGTATGACGGTTACATCTTTGTAAAGCAATCTTTTAGCTTAAAATTCCTTTATTTGAAATAACAAAGGGCATAAAGTTTCTTCACGATGCCCACAAGGCTCTTGTGTCCTTTGTGCAACTCTTTGTGTTTGAGAAATTTTTTTGTAGCTATCAAATTTAGTTGTTTTCAATAAAACAAAAATTGAACCCGTTTTTACAACATAACACACTGTAAGCTAGTACCAAAATTATCCCAATTTTTTTCGTACCACAATATAGCCTGGATATTTGATGTATCCTTTACCTACGGAAATTGAAGGTTTTACGCGTAAAGTAAGGTTTCTGGGTTGATTATTTTCGTCTTTAATGCCAAGAGCTTTTCCTATAAGTTCTCTTCCTTCTTTTTGAGAGAAAATTTTGTATAAGTCTGAGCTAATTTGCAAGGGCATCATAATATTTTCGCCTGCAGGTATTTCATACCGCTGATTGACTACCCCTTTGGCTATTTCAACTTTATCAATTTCAGCAATCCACTCTAAATAATTCAGTGCCGCTAATTTGTCGTTAGGGTTATTGATATTGATGTTAAAGGTAAAAGTAAGTGGCAAAGATTTTTGGGTAAAGGATTTGAGCAAAGCAGCTATATCCAAAGCCCCGACTTCGCTAATATCGGTTTTTTCTTGTAAATTGATACCTGCCAAACGTAAATTATCAAT
>JANWZC010000050.1 GCA_025054975.1 Raineya sp. | reverse complement strand
TATCGGTATATCGTTCAAAACGTCCTTCTTGCAAATCAGTGTGGTAGCGGATGTAGAAATCAATTTCATCTTTTTCAAAACGGCTTTGCCCTCCTACTTTGTATTGTTCCCAGTTTTGAGAAAGTTTTTTCGGGCAAAGCATCAGAATGGTATATCCTTTGAGTTCGAAGTATTTCATTACTGCTAAGGCAGTCCAAGTTTTTCCTAAACCTACGGCATCGGCTAAAATGGCTCCATTGTATTTTTGAATCATTTTAATTAAACTAATCACCCCTTTCTGTTGAAAGGAATAGAGACTTCTGTAAATAGTTGTTTCTTCCAAATGTGCAATTTCTCTTTTGAAGTCTGTGTTTATCGAAAGTTCTAAAATATCATTTTTGAATATTTCATAGAGGATTTTGTAATAAAGGTCTTGGGGTGAGTACTCTTTGTATAGGTTTCTGATTAAATCAATAAAATATTGTTTTACTTCAATTTTAGTTTTATTGGGTAATTCAATTTTTTCTATGGCTGTTTTTTCCCATAGTTGTTGAAACCATTTTTTTAGATTTTTGAATTCATCTTCATAGTCGTGTTTAGCGACATTGAGTTCTATATTTGAGCTATCTTTTATGCCCAAGCCTGCATCGGTTAGGTTAGAGCTACCTACAATGAAGTAATTTTTTGTTTTCACTTTATCGGTATAAAGATAAACTTTGGCGTGGCAGAAATTTTTTTGAATGATTTTTACTGCTACTTTATCTTGGCTTAAAAAATCTACTGCTTTCCGAGCAGATTCATTCAATTCCAACGCCGAGCTAATACTCAAATTTGCATTCAGCAAGTCAATAATTTTACTGGTTTGATTATCTTCTTGCATCAAATGCCCTAAAATAAGTCTACATTTTTCAATAGAATTTATCTCCTTTTGCAGGGATGCCAAAGCATTTACCGAAAAATAACCTGTTACAATTTCAAGTGAGCCATTTTCGGTATATTTTTTTACGAATTCAAATACCTTGAAAGGTTCATCTTCTTCTATGGTGGTTTTGTTGTCTAATAGCATAGTTGTATGTTTAAGTAGCAAAAATAAAATTACAAAACAAATTTCCAAGAAAACCACTTTTCCAAGAGTGGGTCTTCAAAGCGATATTGTTTTTTTTCGGAGAAAATAATTTCTTTTTCTTGCAAAATTCTTTGGTTTTTGACTACCAAAGCAGAAGTTCCTAAATGATACTTTTTGATAGTTTCTTGAGAGGAGAGTTGCTTTTCTTGTTGGACGATTGCTTTTAGCAGTTGTATTTGCGAGTGGGAAAGATTTTCAACAATTTGCTCATAAAAAGGCTCATTTTGGGCTATTACGTGTTTGATAGCTTTTTCAAGGGCATCATTTTGCACTATTTTGTCGGTTTCAAGCCACACCCAAAATGCAATTTGTTGTACGTAATAAGGATGATTTTGGGCAATTTCTGCAATTTGCAAGGCTTGGGTTGGGGATATAGTTTTTTGAGTGGCTTGAAAAGATTTTTGTAGAAATTCAATCCAATGTTCAGTAGCGATTCGGTTCAGATGTAATACTTGACCAAACTTAAAAAAAGGCATTTTTTGTTTTTCAAAAATTTGGCTCATCATAGAGCGTTTGCTTCCCAAGAAACAATAGCTAACCTTTTGATGATGTTGCCAATAGCTTCTCAAAAGTTTCTGAAAACTTGTTGTTTCTGTGAAGCTATCAATATTTTGGAATTCATCCAAACAGACAACCATTTTCAGATTTTTCTTTTGAGCGATTTTTTCAGGCAGGTTCAAAACTTCTTCTATATGCTGATTATCAGATACTTCAAAATCTAAACTCCATTCATTTTCTTGGTTGCCTATGCTAATTTTAGGCTTGAGATGTCGGAAGAAGTTTTTCAGCCAACTACCAATTTCTTGCCATTTTGTAGCTGTTTTTCGAATAATTTCGGAAGCAAATTTTTGATAAAATTCTTGTTCGCTTCTCACTCCGAATAAATCAAGGTAACAAAATCTGAATTGTTTTGTATTGGGCATAGTTTGGCAAGCCTGCAAAACCAACGAAGTTTTCCCCCAACGGCGTGGAGAAATCAAAATTGTATGGATTTGGTGATTGAAGTGATTTTGCAGAAGGGTAATTTCTTCGTGTCTATTCACAAAATTTTCTCCTGCAACTACTTTACCAAATACGAAGGGATTTTTCATACAACTAACCTTTTAGTAAGTTACTCAAAGGTAAGTTACCAAAAGGTTAGTTACAAGATTTTTGATATTTTTTTCAAATCTATTAGCTCAATTCTTTCATTATCAACTGATTAGTAAGTTTAGGGTCAGCTTTGCCGCTTGTGGCTTTCATTACTTCTCCTACAAAAAGCCCTAAAAGTCCTTTTTTGCCTTTTTTGTATTCAACGATTTTTTCGGGATATTTGGCAAGCACTTGTCTTACAAGTTGTAAAAGTTCTTCTTCGTTACTTTCAATGACTAAATTTTCTTCTTGTGCAATTTGTAAAGCTGTTTTAGTAGGATTTTCCAGCATTTTCGCAAAAACTTGCTTACCAATATTGTTATTGATTTTACCTTCATCAATTAAATTAACAAGTCCTGCCAAGTTCTGAGGGCTAATCGGAAACTCAGAAATTTCCATAGTAAGTTCATTCAAATAGGCTCGTACAGGTCCCAAAATCCAGTTGGCAACTGCTTTTTTATTTTGAGTGAATTTGCAAGCCTCCTCAAAATAAAGAGCCGTAGGTTTTTCATCGGTGAGTTGAGAGGCATCATAATCGCTTAATCCATATTCTTTGGTAAATTTATCATAAAGCTCACGAGGTAAAGGAGGCATTTCGGCTCGTATGCGTTCAATCCAAGCCTTATCTACAATAACAGGAGCTAAATCGGGTTCAGGAAAATAGCGATAATCGTTTAGAGTTTCTTTGGTACGGAGGCTATATGTTTCGCCTGTGGTGGCATCAAACATACGAGTTTCTTGGGAAAAGGTTTCTCCTCTTTCCAAAAGTTCCGTCTGACGTTTAAATTCGTACTCAATTGCTCTTTTGACATTAGTAAATGAATTCAAATTTTTCACTTCTACTCTTGTACCGAATTTTTCACTTCCTTTTAAACGTACTGATACATTCACATCGCAACGCAAAGAACCTTCTTCCATATTACCATCGCAGATATCTAAATACCTAACTAACTTACGAATTTCATACAGATACCAATAGGCTTCTTCGGGGGTACGAATGTCGGGTTCAGAGACAATTTCAATTAGTGGTACGCCTGCCCTATTGAGGTCTATGAAACTTTCATCGTAACCTTCAATATGAAGTGATTTTCCTGCGTCTTCCTCTATGTGTATGCGTGTGATACCTATCCATTTCTGACGATTGTTTTCTTCCTTGACATTGATAAGTAACTTACCGTTTTTGCAGATAGGGGTTTTATCTTGTGTAATTTGGTAGCCTTTGGGCAAATCGGGATAAAAATAGTTTTTTCTTGCAAAAATGGTATAAGGTGTAATTTCACAATTCAGAGCCAAACCCATACGAATGGCATAATCAAAAGTTTTCTTATTCACTCTGGGTAAAACGCCTGGATGAGCTAACGTAATCACACTTACATTGGTATTGGGCAAGTCGCCATAGCTTGCTACTTCGGGAGCAAAGGCTTTAGCTTGGGTTTTCAGTTGGGCATGTACTTCTAACCCTACAACAAGTTCGTATTTTTCTTGGGTTGTCATGGTAGTTTTATTTTTGTAATGGTGGTAATTTTTCCAATGTTTCAATCCATCGTGAAAATCTAGGGTTTTTGCTTCTTATATTTGATAGTCCAATTTCTAATGCTAAAACACTGCCATATAAAACCTTGTTATATCCTTGAATGCTTCCTTGTAATATTTTGGACGGAGGTTTATTATCGTTAATAAGTTCAGGATTTGAATAAGTATTAAAAGTTCTTAAAATTTCGTCTTTATCCACAAATTCATTTTTAGGTATCCATCTTTCAAAAATTTCAATAGAGTAAAATAACAAAGCCTCAAACTCGTGTAGCTGAACATAAGGAATGAAACGCTCTCTTAACTTTTCTTGAATATCATTTTTCATTCCCTCTTCAATTCTTTGTACAGTTCCATATTTATCAGTTATGTTTTGCGTATTCTTAACCTCACTTCTGTAATAGCTGGTACTAAGTTTGAAAAAATCTATAAAAGTAGTTACGTAGATATTTTTTTCTTTTTTCAGTTGAATTTCTACTTGGTTTTTCAAAATTTCCCAGCCAACAATTCCTCCTCCTGAGCGTTTAATTATTGGAGTTTCAATGAATATATTTATGTTTTGAAAATAAGGTTTAAGCAGACTTTGACAAAATTCTTGTTCTGTTTGACCTTCGCAATTTATTAGAATTCTTTGCATTATTCAAAAGGTTGAGCTTGTGGAATAATATTTCGTTTCCAAAGTTCGCCTAAATTATATTCTTGTAGCCACTCCTGCAATTCATTTTCATTTAATCTTTGAAAAATACTTTCTCCGTTACGCAGATCGGTGGTCAGAATATCACTTGGTTCAAAATAGCTAATCAAATCCGCTGATTGTGTAGCGGCAATTACCTGCACACCTTTTTTGGTTACACTTTGTATCATGCCTGCAAGTTTCGCAATAGCAAATGGATGTAAGCCTAATTCGGGTTCATCTATGATGATAGTTTGCGGAGGCTGAGGTTGTAGAAAAAGCGTTGCCAATGCAATAAAACGTATAGTACCATCAGACAAATCTGTTGCACCATAGATGTTATCATTATATCTATTTAGCCATTGCAAGCGAATAAATCCTTCTGAATTAGGCTCTAAATAAAAATCCAAAAAATAAGGTGCTATACTCCGAATAGTAGCCAAAATAAAATTAAAATGCTTATTGTGTTTTTCTTTGAGATAATATAGAAATGCGGCTAAATTTTCACCTTTGGGATAAAGTCTGTAAATATCATTTTCAATATGAGAAGTATGATTGAAAGGTGAATTGCGTCCTGTGTCGTGAAAATGATATTTTTGGAAACTTTGTAGATATTTTTCTACATATTTTTTGCGAAAATTATCACTTTTTTTCAAGTTACTTTCCAAGCTGAAAGAAGCTATATCAACATCTTTTTTACTTTGATACATCAAATATTCCTTTTCAAATATCAATCCTTCATCGCCCAAAAGCAAAGAAACTGCATATCCATTAGTAGAATTTTCAAATTCCATTTGAAAATGAAGCGATTGAGTTATTTTCGTACCTTTATGCAATATTTTTTCTACTCCGCCATTGAGAGCTATATATTTCTGTAAGTTTTCATTGACAATGTGTTTAGCAAATTCAAAAAAAGATAGAAAATTACTTTTTCCTGCCCCGTTTGCTCCGATAAGCAAGTTGATAGGTCTAATTTCTATTTTTTGCGTCCTAATTGATTTGTACCCTTCTATCAAAACGTAATCCATGCCTGACAAGCATTTTTTCTACTACTGAACTGCAAATTTCCAAAATTTTCCTAAAACTCCTTACCTATTTAGTTTTTTTTGCGGTGTTTTTTATTTTTCTTTTTGTTTGTTTTGATTTACTTTGAACATCAAAGTTTTTTAATTTTCAAAATATAATTTTAATAAAAAACTTGCAATCAAGATGTTATTATCTTGAATTGCAAGTAAAGGTTTAAGAATTATTTAAGAATTATTTTGCAATTTTTGAATTTCCTTTTGAAGTTTTTCAATGCGAACTTGCAAGGCTTTTTCTTGTAATTTGAAAGGTGTTATATCCACCCCTATTTGCAAAACACTCAGAACTTTTCCACCTTGATTTTTAATAGGCAAGAAATGACTATGCAAAATAAGTTCTTGTCCGTATTTATCTTGATACTTTTGTTCCACTACTTGCGAAATACCTACGCGTACATTTCGCCACAATTCTAAATAAGCAGGAGAATTTGCTTCTTCGGCTTCAAGTAGCTCTTTATGTACTTTACCAATAAGTTCTTGACTTTCAAATTGCATTAAATTACAGAAAGTAGCATTCACCTGAGTAATAATAGCATCTAAACTAAACTCTACTCGTACAAATTTGCTTTCAGAAAGAGCCTTGTCATATTGCTCAAGAGCAAAAAGTTTCTTACGAGCCTCTTCGGTAGTATCTTGCAGATTTTTAAGTTGCTTTTGAAGTTGCTTTTCTGCTTCTTGCAATTCAAGTAGTTGCAAGTGAAGATTCTGTTCAGTCAATTTTCTTTCTGTAATATCTCTACCAAAAATAGAAACACCTATCGCCTTACCTTGGTCATCTTGCATAGGATTATAGCGAAACTCGTAGATTTTTTCCCCAACTTTTTCCTCAACAGCAAAACGTTCACCTAATAAAGCCCTGCTGTAATTTTCTTTAAAAGTGATAATTTCTTCTGCCTGCAAAAATCCAAGCAAACTCACACCAATAGTTAATTTTTCAAAAGTTCTTTCATAATGCCAATTTCTTGCTACATTGTTGAAAATCATTACTTTATAGTCTTTATCTAAGGCAACAATATAGTCTTCCGTATTGTTGATGAGTGAGTCCATTTGTTCTTTTTGATTTTTAGCATCAAAAAGCACTCTTTTCAATTCTTTTTCATTTTTACGCATTTCCTCTTGCGTAGCCTCCAACTCCTCTACATTCTGACGCATTTCCTCTTCCTTCTCTCTCATTTCTTGTGTGAGCTGACGCGATTCCTTCAAAAGTCTTTGAGTTTGCAAATTACTTGTTACGGTGAAAATAGTAATGGCTATACTTTCAGATACCTTTTCAACAAACTCCACACTTAATTCGTCAAAAATTTCAAAAGAAGCAAGTTCCACTACTCCAATGGTTATTTCATTGGTTTTCAGAGGAACTATCAAAATATTATTCGGATTTGCCCCACCAAGCCCCGAAGTGATATGGATATAATCTTGTGGAATTTCACGAATATTCAAAATATCTGCCTCCTGAAAAGATTGCCCAATAAGCCCCTCACCTACTCTCACAATTTTTCTCATCATTTTGGGACGGTCGTAAGCGTAACAAGCAACCATTTCCAAATACTGCTCACTCTCCTCATTGGCAGAAGGTTTATTGAGATTTTTGAGCAAGAAAATTCCCCCCTGATTAGCATTGAGTTTTTTTACAAGATTTGTAATAATGTTCAAGCACAAAGCCTCAATATTATCATTGTCTTTACGCAAAATCTCCGCAAATTGTGTAAATCCGTCTGTAAGCCATTTTTCTCTTTGTTCTTTTTCAGTGGCGGCTTTGAGATTATCTCGCATTTCAAGCAAAGAATTACCTAGTTCATCATCTTGACTAAGTGGCTCAAAACTTGCTTCAAACTCACGTTTGCCAATACTTTGAGCAAATTTCTTGTAACTTTCAAAGCCATCTATCAAACGATTGAGCGACTCTGCCATAACTCCAATTTCATCTTGCGAAGTAACAGGGATTTTCTCTGTTTTTCGTCCCTCTGCCATAAGTCTCAGATTATCAATAATTTTTCGAATAGAACTGGCAATGTTATTCACAATCGTACCAAAACCCAAAAGAAACATCAATAGTGCCAAGATAAAACCTATCAAAAGCGTATTACGAACCTTTTCCAATGAAGTATCCAGCAGTTGAGCTTCATCAATAGTAGCACCAACAATAAGTTCAAAAGGTTCGTAATATGTGAAATAAGTCCATTTCCAAACACCTTCTTCATTGTTAGGATAACGATAACGATATTTACCACGTTTGTTTTTTTGAGCGTAGTCAATGAAGCGTTTTTCGGCATTTTTTCCCTCTAAAATAGGGTGTATCACATACTCTCCACTAATATGCATAGCAAAAGGATACCCCGAAACATAATACTTTTTCTCCTTGAATTTTTTACGTAAAAAAGTTACATCTTTTTCTTTCACCCCTGCATAAATCATACCTTTAACTTCACCTTCTATACGCAAAGGTTCATAAGCTACGATAAAATATTCGTTATTTTGTGAAATTCTACCTTTGAAAGTTTGTCCTCGTTCTATGGTTTGCACAATATTATTACCAATTGGCAAATAAAAGCCTTCTAAACGTTTATTGGTTTTAGGATTGATTTCTGTGGTAGCTATTCGCATGTATCCTTCGGGAATTTTCTGAAAAATAGCCACCTGACTGCCCACCAGTGCCGCAATACTATCTACGATTTTGCTATTTTCTTGAATCACCGAACCTCGTAAAAGCCATTTCTTAACTTCTACTACCTTCTGTGTCTCCGTAACCTGATTGACAGCCACCATTTGCACTTTCTCTTCGGTTTCTTGGATTGTTCCCAATGCTTTCACTCTACTGGAAGCTACTCGCAATGCACTTTCCATTTCTTGCTGTTTGGCTCGGTATTCAAGTTCCAGGAGGGTAACTAAATCCTCTAACTGACTATACATTCGGTTATCAACACTCTGAATGGTGCTTTCTTTGTCAGTGTTGTAAATCCATACAGCTAATCCACTGAAAATCAATATCAATACCAAAGTTGCAAAAAGCAAAAACTTGGCACTTAAATTCAGATTTCTGAAAAACTTAAACATACCCAAACAAAATTTAGAAAGTTAGAAGGGTAATTTTTTATGCAAATTCAGGGATTTTTTCCAAAAAAACAAAACCACTCTCCGAAAAACGCATCAGAACAAAACAAAGTCCGTTGGTAAGTAAAATATAAGGAGCTTGCAAAGTCTGATTGTAAAGAAAAGCCTGTTCGCATACCGCCTGTGAAAGCGTTACATTCATTGACTTACACTCCACAAGCATAAAAGGATTACCCACTCTATCGTAAATCACAATATCAGTACGTTTAGCTTTGTGATGATAGTAATGCTCTTTTTCAATCTGCATCAAACTTTTCGGGTAATCATACTCCTCCACAAGCCAACAAATAATCTGCTGACGTACCCATTCCTCAGGCGTAAGCAATACATATTTTTTGCGAATTACATCAAAAATCCAAAGTTTATCGTTTTTACGAATGATTTGATGTTCGTATGTAGGTAAGTTAAGATTTTGTATCATATTTGCCCTGAATAATTTTACTCAAAGCATCTAAATGCAATTTGAATGAGATTTTGCCTTTTTCAGTAATGTGATAAGAAGTATTAGACTTTTTCCTAATAAATTGCTTTTTGATTTCAATGTAACCTCCCTCCTCTAATACCGAAGCGTTGCTGGAAAGATTGCCATCAGTAAGCCCCATTAACTCTTTAATTTCGTTGAAAGTAGCACTCTTCTTATGCACCAAAACAGACATGATAGCCAAACGAATTTTGTTATCAAAAGCCTTGTTGATTTGTTTTAGTAGGTCTTTCATAGATTTTTGAGTTTTACTTTTGTTTGCAAAGTAAAAAAAATTCAAAAGTATTTCAAATTTTTTGAGTTATTTTTTT
Source organism: Raineya sp. (assembly GCA_025054975.1). Taxonomy (GTDB): domain Bacteria; phylum Bacteroidota; class Bacteroidia; order Cytophagales; family Thermonemataceae; genus Raineya. The sequence continues at coordinate 5,781 of JANWZC010000050.1, read as the reverse complement.
ATCAAATTTTGTTTGAGAAATTGAAAATTACTTATTTTGAAGCCGTTTAAGCTAATTTTATATGCAAGTTCCATTCAATAAGCCTTATTTCACAGGCAAAGAAACCGAATACATTCGTCAGGCTGTAGAAAAAGAGCATATATCAGGCGATGGGTTCTTTACTAAAAAATGTCATCAATTTTTTCAAGAAAAATATGGCTTTCCGAAATGTCTGCTTACCACCTCTTGCACTGATGCATTAGAAATGTGTGCTATTCTACTCAACATCCAAGAAGGAGATGAAGTAATCGCCCCCAGTTATACGTTTGTTAGTACGGTGAATGCTTTTGTATTGCGAGGGGCTAAAATCATATTCGCCGATACCTACGCTTCCCACCCTAATATCAACCCCGAAGAAATTGAAGCACTCATCACTCCCAAAACAAAAGCTATCGTAGTGGTACATTATGCAGGAGTTGCTTGCGATATGGATAAAATTCTGTCTATTGCCCGAAAACATAACTTATGGGTAGTGGAAGATGCCGCTCAAGCTATTCATAGTTATTACAAAGGAATTCCATTAGGAAGTTTAGGGGTGCTTTCAGCTTTTTCGTTCCACGAAACCAAAAATATCATTTCAGGCGAAGGAGGCATGATAGTAATTAATGATGAACAATTTGCCAAAAGAGCTGAAATCATACGCGAAAAAGGAACAAACCGAAGTGCCTTCTTTCGTGGCGAAGTAGATAAATATGGCTGGGTAGATATAGGTTCTTCTTTTTTGCCTTCTGATATTATTGCGGCATTTTTATACGCACAATTGGAAAACCTCGAACAAATCCAACAACGCAGACACGAAATTTGGCAAACTTATTACAATGGTTTGCAAGATTTAGCAAAAACAGGGAAAATACAACTCCCCTATCTACCCGACTATGCTACAAATAACGCACACTTATTTTATATTGTTTGCAATAGTTTAGAAGAACGCTCTGCACTGCTCACCCACCTGAAAAGTCAAGGAATTGGTGCAGTTTTTCATTATCTTTCCTTGCACAAATCTGCTTTCTACGCACACAAGCACGATGGCAGAAATTTACCCAATACCGATAAATTCGCTGATTGTTTGCTTCGCTTACCTTTTTATTACGAAATTTCTCCGCAAGCCCAAGAAAAAGTAATTGAAACAATAACAAAATTCTACAAACAATAGAGATTCTTCATCAATGAAATTATTGGTTTTGTGGTAAAAATAAAGCATTTTGTAAATTATTTATTCTAAAAAATTGGAAGTCTGCTAATTTGGTATTACTTTTGAATAGTTCTTTTTTTTGCATAACTTAAAAAATTACCTCAATGAAAAAAGTTTTTAGTTTCTTGTTTGTAGCTGTTTTGTTAATTGGAACAGTTCTTGATGTGCAAGCACAAAAAAAGAGAAAGAAAAAAGGTGATAGTGAGAATCCTGGTATTACTACCATTTCTCCCAGTAGTGCCTCTAATGAAAGCCTTATTATTGGTAAGTGGAAGTTTGATACTGAACACTTCAAGCAACTGCTGAAAAAAGAAGTTGATAAAGTTCGCTCCACTGACCCTGAAAAAGCTAATGAAATGGAGTCAAACATAGATATGTTAGCAACTATGCTAAGCTCAATGACCATAGAATACAAAAAAGGCGGTGAAATGGAAACCTTTGCTATGGGCAATTCAGAAATAGGCTCTTGGCGTTTGGAAGATGGCGGAAAAACCTTAGTACAAAAAGGAAAAGAAGGTAGTGAAAGTAAGTCAAAAATTATTGAACTCTCTGCCTCTAAACTTGTTTTAGAAACTGGCGAAGGAGATGAAAAAATACAAATTCAGTTCATCAAATAGCTTACAATAGAAACTTTTTTGAGAAAGCAACTTATCAAGCCTAACTTTTAATATGTTAGCCTTTTACTAAATAGCCTACCTAAACAAAGGTAGGCTTGCTTTTTCACTAATGCAATCTTATAAAACATTGGAATAATTTGCAAAATATTGAAATTTTACTTAACTTTGTCTGCATAAGAAGGCTCTCAAAAACCATTACTACTATGAAAAAAAGTATTTTTGTTTCTGTCATTGCTGTATTGAGCTTTTGTATTAGTACCCAAGCTCAAAAAAAGAATGTACAGGAGACGATGCAAAACCCTAAAATCGCAACTTCTGTTTCTACAAACAAAAACATTTCTGCAAATTCATCCCAAAATGAAGATTTAATTATTGGCAAATGGAAATTTGACGAAACGCGTTTTAAGCAAATAGCTAGAAAAGAAATTGACAAAATGAAAGCTAAAGATCCTAAAAAGGCGTCTGAGGCAGAAAATAACTTAGACTTCGTAGCGGGCTTTTTTAGTTCAGCAGTTTTAGAATTTAAGAGAGGTGGTATAATGGAGGCAGTCATTACAGGAAACTCGGCGAATCAAGTAGAAAAAGGTACTTGGCGTCTTGAAAGTGGAGGTAAAGTGCTTATTCAAAAATACTCGGGAACAAATGAAGAAAATAGATTTCAAATCGTTGAACTTACAGGACAAACCTTGATTCTAAAAGGAGGTAAAGGAGTAGATCCAGATATGCAACTTCCCTACATAAAACAATAAGAAACATAGACAAACGTTTTTCTGAATAGCTCTTTTCAAAAAAGAAAAGAGCTATTTTGTTTATTACTTTTTCTAAAAAACATTAGCTTTGCATCAAGCTAATTTACTATATGAAAGTTATTATACCTGTTGCAGGTGCAGGTACGCGTTTGCGTCCTCACACACATACACAACCTAAAACCCTTGTTCCTATTGCAGGCAAACCTATTCTGGCTCATATCATTGACGATTTACGTAATTATGGCTTTGAGCAGTTTGTATTTGTGTTGGGCTACTTAGGGGAAAAAGTTGAAGAATTTATCAAAAATCATTACCAAAATCAAATTCAAACCGAGTTTGTATATCAAGAACCTCGTGAAGGTTCGGCTCATGCCTTATGGGTTGCACGTCATTTTTTTGAAAAAGAACCTGAAATATTGATTGTTTTAGGCGATACCATTGCCTCTTTGGACTATAAGAAATTACTTAAACATAAAAATTCAGTAATTTGTGTACAAAAAGTTGCCAATCCTACACAATTCGGTATTGTGCAGATAGGCAAAAAAGGTGAAGCAATTAGCTTGGTGGAAAAACCTAAAATACCTAAATCTAATTGGGCAATGGTAGGTGTGTATAAAATCAAAAATATTCCCTTGCTTTTACAAAGTATTCTCAAACTTTTTGAACTAAAACAAAAAAATCAAAATGAATACTACCTCACCGATGCCCTAATGAATATGATTGAGGCAGGAGAAACTATTAGCACTTTGCCCGTAGAACATTGGTACGACTGCGGCAAAAGAGAAACTCTTTTACAAGCTAATGCAACCTTGCTTAAAAAACCTGAATTTCAAAATCATTATACGCAATACCCCGAAAGCGTAATAATCCCTCCCGTAAGTATCGGTAAAAACTGCCTCATTAAAGGCTCTATCATAGGACCCAACGTAGCTGTTGGCGAAGAAAGTATTTTGGAGAATTGCATTATAAAAAATTCTATTATAGGTTCTTATAGCGAAATTTCAAATGTCTTACTGCAAGATTCTATTATCGGCAATGATAGCTCAGTGAAAGGTGAAAATTATGTTTTAAGCATTGGAGATAATGCAGAAATCAACTTGTGAAAGAATTTGCCAACTCTACAAATAATCTTCCAAAATTCCAGCACCTTGTCGGATTATTTCAAAATCATCATTCGTACAATCCACAATCGTAGAAGGTTGAATACCTCCTATTCCACCATCAATGACAATATCAACTTGATTTTTGAATTTTTCATAAATAAGTTCAGGGTCATTGATATAATTGATACTTTCTTCTGCATCATTATGCAAAGAGGTAGTCAGAATAGGATTACCAAGTTCCAAAACAATTTGACGAGGAATAGAATGATTAGGAACACGTATCCCCACAGTTTTTCGGTTGTTATCTAAGATTTTAGGAACTTTGTTGGTAGCAGGCAAAATAAATGTAAAAGCTCCTGGTAAGGCTTTTTTCATCAACCTAAAAGTAGCATTACTAAAATTGCGAGCATATTCAGAAATATGACTCAGGTCGTAACAAATGAAAGCAAAATTCGCTTTTTTAGGATTAACCTGCTTAATTTGAGCTACACGCTCAATAGCTCGGCTATTATGTAAATCGCAACCTAATCCGTAAATTGTATCGGTTGGATAAATCACTACACCTCCTTCTCGCAAACACTCAACCACTTGCCTGATTTTACGAGGTTCAGGATTCTGTGGATGTATAGGCAAAAAAAGAGCAGGCATACAAAAATTTTTGCCTGCAAATATCAAAAAAATTGGAAAATTATCCAACTTGATAGCTACCTTACCAACACATAACGCGTAAGAATAGAGCTTGGTGAAGCATTTGCCTCACTAGTACGAGGCTGTGTAGATGAACTCACCATTGCAATTCGCCAACCTGCTTTCAAAAGTTCATTGATTTTGTTCATTACGGTTCTATCGTTGGCTTTTACTTTTTTTTCGCTAATGTAACGCCCAAATGACCATAAACCCTTCAATTCAATTTCTTCAGTTTTACCATCAGGATAATTAACATACATTTTAGAGAAACTTCCGTCAAGGAAATCCATGTATTCTACGGTGGTTATAATCATCATTTCCTGTTGTCTTTCCTGTTGAGCCAGAGAAAGCAGCGGAAAAAATGCTAACAAAATACCAAAAGTAACTTTTTTCATATGTTTTTTGGTTTTAATTCTCGTAAATATCACAACTTATTTTTAATTACAAATTAACTCTACGTAAATTTCATGCAAAAAATCAAAACCAATAAAGCAAGAAAATGATTTTACGAGGTTTTGTAAGACTTTTGCGAGGGAATAAAATAAAGTATTATCAAACCAACAGCAAAAAATACAAGTAGAGCTATCACACTATTTCGCATTAACCCCGTAAGATGATGTACCAATCCATAAACAAAAATACCCAAAGCAGTAGCAATTTTATCAGTAGCATCGTAAAAACTAAAAAAAGAAGCTGTATCAGTGGTTTCAGGCATAAGTTTAGCATAAGTGGCACGTGAGAGCGATTGTATGCCACCCATCACTAACCCAACTACTCCTGCCAAAGCATAAAAACTAATTTCTGTTTTTACGAAATATGCCCATACACAAATTAATATCCAAATCCATACGGCTATTCGCAAAGAAAAAGTATTGCCTCTGTTTGCAGAAATTTTAGAAAAAAGATAGCTGCCTATCACTGCGACCAACTGAATTATCAAAACCACAGCTATCAATGCTTGTTGATTAAGTTGAATTTCTTCTTTGGCAAAAAAAGTTGCCAAGTACATCACCGTTTGCAAAGCCATATCATAAAAGAAAAAAGCTACAATAAAACGTTTCAGATAAGACATCTGACGCATTTTTTGCCAAACTCCATAGAGTTCTTTTATTCCGTTCAAAATCCAATTTCCTTGTGCTTTCTTTTGATATACATTTTTAGGCATAAAGTAGAAGCTGTATTGAGCAAATCCTAACCACCAAATTCCAGTAAGAGCAAAAGAAATTCTTGGAGCAAGAGTAGCATCTTGCAAACCTAATTTTTCTCGGAAAATGATAAGAGCTAATGAAAAAATGAGCAAAATTACACTTCCAATATAACCACGGGCAAAGGCTTTGGCACTTAAATGGTCAAATTTATCTTCGGTGGCAATATCAGGCAGATAAGAGTTATTA